>JAJXXI010000158.1 GCA_021781185.1 bacterium | reverse complement strand
ATCGGCGACCATGGTTGTGAATATATGACCGGGGGCAAGGTGGTCGTGCTCGGCAGGACAGGCCGCAATTTCGCCGCCGGCATGAGTGGCGGCACGGCCTATGTGCTTGACGAGGCGGGCGATTTCAAAAACCGCTGCAACATGGAACTCGTCGCACTGGAAAAACTGACGGACGCGGATGAAATTGAAGAGGTCTGGAAACTGATCCAGCGCCATCAGTCCTACACGTGCAGTGAACGCGCCGCAAAGATTCTTGCAGACTGGCAGCATTACCTGCCGAAGTTCGTCAAGGTGATGCCGCAGGATTACAAACGCGTTCTCACTTCGCTAAAAAAAGTGCAGTCACAGGGCCTGAGCGGCGAAGAAGCCATCATGGCGGCCTTCGAGGAAAACGTGAAGGGCGGCCACTGAAACAATCATTGTAACCCGAACAAAAAACCGACGATGGGAAAACCTACTGGATTCTTAGAGTTCCAACGCGAACTGCCAAAAGACCGCACGCCGCTTGAACGCGTCGCCGACTGGAAGGAATTTCACCTGCACCAGCCGGACGCCGACCTGAAAAAACAGGGCGCGCGCTGCATGGACTGCGGCATTCCGTTCTGCCACAACGGCCAGCTCGTCAGCGGCATGGCCAGCGGCTGCCCGATTCACAACCTGATTCCGGAATGGAATGACCTCATTTATCGCGGTCTCTGGCGCGAAGCCTTGGACCGCCTGCACAAGACCAACAACTTTCCGGAATTCACCGGTCGCGTCTGTCCCGCGCCGTGCGAAGGCTCCTGCGTGCTCGGCATCAACGACCCGCCCGTCACCATCAAAAACATCGAGGTCAGCATCATTGATCACGGTTGGGAAAACGGCTGGGTCACGCCCGAGCCGCCCAAGAAGCGCACCGGCAAAAAGGTGGCCGTCGTCGGCTCCGGTCCGGCGGGACTTTCCGCCGCCGCCCAACTGAACAAGGCCGGCCATCTCGTCACGGTCTTTGAACGTGCCGATCGCCCCGGCGGATTGCTCATGTATGGCATCCCCAACATGAAGCTCGACAAGACCGAGGTTGTCCTGCGCCGTATCGCCCTGCTCGAAAAAGAAGGGGTGAAATTTGTCTGCAACACCGAGATCGGGAAAAATTATCCGGTCGAAAAACTGCAGCAGGAATTTGACGCGGTCATCCTCGCGACCGGCGCCACCAAGCCGCGCGACCTGCCGATTCCCGGACGTGAACTCAAAGGGGTTCACTTCGCCATGGAGTTTCTCACCGCGAACACCAAAAACCTGCTGGATGGTGACAAGCCGGGCACCCAGATTTCCGCGAGCGGTAAAGACGTCATCGTCATCGGCGGTGGCGACACCGGCACCGACTGCGTCGCAACCTCTATTCGGCACGGCTGCAAGAGCGTGGTGCAGGTGGAAATTCTGCCCAAGCCGCCGCTGGAACGCACCAAGGACAATCCCTGGCCGGAGTGGCCCAAGACACTCAAGGTGGACTACGGCCAGGAGGAAGCCGCCGCGAAGTTTGGCGACGACCCGCGTATTTATTTGACCACTGCGACCAAGCTTGAGAACGACGCCAGCAGCCAGGTCAAAGCCGTCCACACTGTTCAGGTGGAATGGACCAAGAATGACAAAGGCCAGTTCATTCCGAAAAATGTTCCCGGCACGGAAAAAGTTTTGCCCGCCCAGCTCGTTTTGTTGGCGATGGGATTTCTGGGACCGGAACAGCCGCTGCTCGAAACCCTCGGCATTGAACGCGACCCGCGTTCCAACGCCAAGGCCGACTTCGAAAAATATACCACCAACGTGAAGGGTGTTTTCGCCTGTGGCGATTGCCGGCGCGGCCAGAGTCTCGTCGTTTGGGCCTTCAATGAAGGCCGCGGTGCCGCGCGGGAATGCGACCGTTTCCTGATGGGCGCGACAGATTTGCCGTAGGGGAAAAAATCAAGGCAGTTCGTGCAGGCGGTAGTAATGGTTTCCCGCCATAAGGGCGTTGGTGAAACTCATGGCGCTGTTTTCTGCGACATTGGTCTGGATTGCGGTCCAGTCCATCAAGTTGGTTGAAACTTCCAGCACATTGGTTTTACCCGCGCTTAAGCCGGTGGCGTCAAACACAAGTAAATTGCCGGCAATTTCAGGCGTCATCAGGCTTATTTCTGGCACGACCGTCGCAACAACAGTCACGGAACCATGGTTCCCATAGACGTCATGGTAGTCAAAGCTTCCCAAAGAATTAAAATCCAAGCCATAAGCGTCGCCCTCATTAATTAGCGAAATTTGAAAATAGTTCGGCTGACCGACAGGGGCGTCGCTGGTGACGTAAGTTGAAAAATAAGGATCCTTGTCCATCCAAACCAACGTGTCGCCAGAGTGGATCTCCACCGTAACTGGTGAAAAACCAGTGTCAGAATCCCAGCCTACATAAACTGTGTCTGCATGAACTTGCAGTGCTGAAGCGAGTAGCAAACCCATGATCCCGCCAACCATCCGCCACCCGAATCTGTGCATCATAGGCGCAAATTGACTTTCAACAGAAGTCCGTCAATAGAATTTAACATCGTTACAGCCCAAATTATTCAGACAGCTAATTTGCAGCCGGCGCGGTAAAATTCAGGAGCTGTTTGGTTTTCCCGCCATTGCCCCCTCCTATGAGGGTCTTTGAGTCAAGCACGGTTTTATTTATTTTTTGGCAGGGTGTGACCGCGCGGAGCGCAGCGGATGCGAAGCGCCGTCGCGCGCGGCAGCGGTGCGACTTTTGTGCCGCCCT
>JAJXXI010000575.1 GCA_021781185.1 bacterium | reverse complement strand
CGAGCAGGCTGTCGGGAACGGTTTCGCGTATTTCCGTGCCGGTAATCTGCCGCACGGTGTCCGCGCGGCTTTCGATATGCTGAACATTTAGCGTGGTGAACACGTCAATTCCCGCGTCCAACATTTCTTTCAAGTCCTGCCACCGTTTCGGATGACGCGAGCCGGGCGCGTTTGTATGCGCCAGTTCGTCCACCAACGCAAGCTGCGGCTGCCGGGCAAGCACGGCGTCCAAATCCATTTCCGCAAGCACGACGCCGCGATGTTCGAGGGTCTTTCGAGGAATGAGCGGAAGCCCTTTGATCAGCGCGTCGGTTTCCTTACGACCGTGAGTTTCCACATAACCGATGACCACGTTGTGTCCGGTTTTCAACTCACGCTGCGCCGCTTCGAGCATCGCGTAGGTTTTGCCGACACCGGGACACATGCCAAGAAACACCTTGAGGCAACCACGCTTTTTCCGCGCAGCATCGCTGTGGATGGCCGCCAGCAGGGCATCGGGATTGGGTCGCTCGCCGTCGTTCACAATTTCATTTTAACGAATCCAGGGCCAGATTCAGCTTCAAAACATTCACGCGCGGTTCGCCAAGAAGGCCGAATTGAGGCGGTTCAATGCCCTGTTCAACGAGCGCGGCAAGTTTCTGCGTTTGCTTTGGCGAAAAATGTCGTGCGCCGGCAATGCGCTCAATTTGCAAGCGAGCGGCTTCCGGGCTGATGTCGGGATCAAGGCCGCTTCCGCTGGCGAATACCATTTCCGCTGGAACCGGCGCGTTCGTTGCCAGATCGTTTGACGCGCGGAAAGCGGCCAGGCGTGCCTGCACGGTTGCAACGAGGTTGGAACTGGTTGGGCCAAGATTGCTCGCGCTCGATGGCACCGTGACGTAATTGGTGCCGTCGTCTCCCGCCGACGGACGCGGCCAGAAGTAACTGTCCCCGCTGAACCGCTGGGCGAGCAGTGCCGAGCCGACGGTTTTGCCATTCGTGGTGATAAGACTGCCGCCAGCCTGCTTCGGAAACACGGCTTTGGCAATGCCGGTAATGAGCAGGGGATAAATGACGCCGGTCAACAACGTCAGAGTGATGAACATTCGCAGGGCGGGCAAAAATTTTTTCATAATTCAAAAGTTCAGACCAGGTGAATGCTGTTGATGAGCACGTCCAGTAATTTTATCCCGATAAACGGCGCGATGACGCCGCCAAACCCGTAGAGCACCAAATTGCGGCGCAAAATCGAGGCCGCACCGACGGGACGATATTTCACGCCGCGCAACGCCAGCGGAATTAGAGCAATGATGATGAGTGCGTTAAATATGACGGCGCTCAAAATGGCGCTTTGCGGTGAACCGAGGTGCATGATGTTCAGCGCGGCCAACGGGCCAGGTTTGCCGGCGAGCGCGTATAGGCCGAGAAACATTGCAGGCAGGATGGCGAAGTATTTTGCCACGTCGTTGGCAATGCTGAAGGTTGTCAGCGCGCCGCGCGTCATTAAAAGCTGTTTCCCAATTTCGACAATTTCAATCAGCTTCGTCGGATTCGAGTCCAGATCCACCATGTTGCCGGCCTCACGCGCGGCCTGCGTGCCGGTGTTCATCGCCACGCCAACATCGGCCTGCGCCAGGGCGGGTGCGTCATTTGTGCCGTCGCCGGTCATGGCGACGAGACAACCTTTGGCCTGTTCATCGCGGATGCGGGACAGTTTTTGTTCCGGTGTCGCCTGCGCCATGAAATCGTCCACGCCGGCCTCGGCCGCGATGGCGGCGGCGGTGAGCGCATTGTCGCCGGTAATCATCACGGTGCGGATACCCATCTTGCGAAGCTGCGCGAACCGTTCCTTGATGCCGCCTTTGACCACGTCCTTCAATTGAATCACGCCGAGAACTTCGCGGCCATCGGTGACGACAAGTGGCGTGCCGCCCGAACGCGCCACACTATCCACGAGGCGGTCCACCGCTTCGGGGAATTGTCCGCCGAGCCGGTCAACGTGAATCTTGATGGACTCGGCCGCGCCTTTGCGGATGGATCGCGCCGGATGGCCGTCGTTTGCGGCAAAATCCACGCCGCTCATGCGCGTCTGTGCCGTGAACGGAACGAATTGCACGTGCGGTGCGGAGAGTTCACGTCCGCGCAAGTTGAATTTTTCCTTGGCCAGCACGGTAATGCTGCGGCCTTCCGGGGTTTCATCGGCGAGCGATGCCAGTTGCGCGGCGTCAGCCAGTTTTTCCACGGCGACTCCGGGTGCGGGCAGAAAGTCAGACGCCATGCGGTTCCCGAGCGTGATGGTGCCGGTTTTATCCAGCAGCAAAACGTCAATGTCGCCGGCGGCCTCGATGGCGCGTCCGCTGGTCGCCAGCACGTTGCGGCGGATCAGCCGGTCAATGCCACTGATGCCGATGGCGCTTAACAAGCCGCCAATCGTGGTAGGAATCAAACAGACTAGCAGCGAAACCAAAACCGGCACGGTAAGATTGGATGAGCCCGGCCGGCCGGAAGCATTTTCGTTGTAATGAGCGAACGCCGGCAGCGTGACCACGGCGAGAATGAACACTGCGGTCATGCCGACCAGCAGAATCGTCAGCGCAATTTCGTTTGGCGTTTTCTGCCGTTTCGCGCCTTCCACCATCGCGATCATGCGATCCAGAAACGTATTTCCGGCTTCACTGGTGATGCGGATGACAATGCGGTCGCTGATGACGCGCGTCCCGCCGGTGACGGCGCTGCGGTCGCCACCGCTCTCGCGGATAACCGGTGCGGATTCGCCGGTAATC
>JAJXXI010000099.1 GCA_021781185.1 bacterium | reverse complement strand
GATCTTGTTAACTGTAGCTGCTCTTCAGCGACGTAAATGATGAGCAAATGTAAAGGGGGCAGTTCCAAGTAATGACACAAAAGAGTCTGACCAGCATGGTTGACGGGGTGGGGACGACGTTTTACACCTACGACGCTGCGGGCCAGATCCTCAGCGAGGATGGGCCGTGGGCCGATGACACTGTGAGCTACACCTACGCCAACCGGTTGCGGACGAGCATGAGCGTGGCTGGTTCCGTCTGGAGCCAGAGCTATGGCTATGACGCGGTGCGCCGGCTGACGAGCGTGACTTCGCCGGCGGGGGAGTTTGATTATCAATACTTTGCCGCCGACCTCTCGACGCTCGTCGAGCAACTGACGTTGCCCAATGGCGCGGTGATCACCAACGGGTATGATGCCGTGGCGCGGCTGACGCGGACGGAGTTGATGAATTCATCGGGGGCCGATCTGGATTCCTACGGCTACGGCTACAACCAGGCCAACCAACGGACCAATGTGGTGCGGACGGCGGGGGATTCGGTGAATTACGGCTACAATAATGCGGGGGAATTGAAGACGGCCAAAGGTAAAGAAGCGGGCGGAACCAGCCGCGAGCAGGAGCAGCTTGGGTATGCGTATGATGCGGCGGGGAATTTGAATTACCGGACGAACAACGGGCTTTACCAGACATTCAATGTCAACTCCTTGAACGAGCTGGGGGTCATGAACTTCATCGGCTCACTCACGGTGGCCGGTGCGACGAGCGTGCCGGCGACGAATGTAACCGTGAACGGCTCGAATGCCACGTTGTATGCCGACCAGACCTTCGCCGCAACCAATCAAAGCATAACGTCGGCTGCGGTAAACAGTTATGCCGCGATTGCGAAGGCTGCCACGGGCCAGATGGATACGAATACAGTCAGCCTGTTTATCCCGGCAAGGGCCAAGCATGGTTATGACCTTAATGGCAATTTGACCAGCGAGTTCAGTGCGGCGGGCGGCACCAACCGGCAATTCGTTTATGATGATGAAAACGAGTTGATCAGTGTTTATGTAACCAATCTCTGGCGGAGTGACTTTGTGTATGACGGGAAGATGCGGCGGCGGGTGGAGAAGGATTATAGCTGGGACGCAGGAACCACCAGTTGGCAGCAGACGAATGAAACGCGCTTTATTTACGATGGCAACCTGGTGGTGCAGGAGCGGAACACGAACAACCAGCCGGTGGTGACCTATACGCGGGGGGATGACCTGAGCGGGACGCTGCAGGGCGCGGGCGGGATTGGGGGGTTGCTGGCGCGATCGGCTCATGCAACGGTTGTTCCGTGGTATGTGCTGCCGGGCGGCGGGCCGCTTTACACGGTGTCCAGCTACTATCATGCGGATGGCAACGGGAACATCACGATGCTGCTGGACGCCAGCCAGAACGTGGTGGCGAAATATCTGTATGACCCATTTGGGAACACGCTGGCGCAGAGCGGGCCGCTGGCCAGCGCCAACACCTACCGGTTCTCCAGCAAGGAGTGGAATGCCAACGCCGGGCTGTATTACTACCTTTACCGGTTTTATGACCCGAGTTTGCAAAGGTGGGTGAATCGGGATCCCATCCTAGAATGGGGTGGAATTAACCTTTACGAATTTATACACAATAACCCGCTGCGTTACGTTGACAAACTGGGATTGCAAATTACTTTGGATCCACCAGACTTTCCTGAAGACACGTATGGATATGGGGATGGAGGCAATTTAGGGAAGACCACAATCAATGATCCTAACGATCTTTCAGATATAGATAACGAATGGAACCATCTTGAGCCTAGAGAATGTGAGCTTAGACCTGGGCCACCCCCACACAAGCCGCCGCCCCCCCCCCACAAGCCACCTCCGCCACTGCCTTGGGGTCAAGGGTGTTCAAATTGCAGTGTAAATAATCCTCCAGTTCACGTGTCTCCGCCACCTCAACCTCCACCCCCCATTCAATTACCACCAATACAGCAGTGGTAGTTATTAAAATTCTTGAATAAGCTGAATCCGAGCGCTGATAATCAAGTGATATGGAGGAGCCGTGATGCGTGGCTCTGCGTGCTGGCGTTGATTGTTTTCCAAGCGATCGCCATTTTTTGGATTCAGGCTGGCGCTCGTAGCAGTCCTGAATTCGCACATTGGCTGGGAACAATGTGGGGGGTAGGATTCACGGTTGTTATTCAAGGTGGATTGTGGCTATTTATCGCTCTTTGGTTCTCACGCGTCCAAGCCATTCGAGATTTTCTTGAACCAGTTGGCTTGAAAAAAGCAACTGATTTTAGTGGCTGGTGTGCCGCTTGGTTGGCAATCGGAATTGCGTTTATTGATCATTATGGAGTTTCCAAGGGTTTGACGGAGTCTAGCAGGCAGCCACACCCGATTGGTTATGATACAATAGGATTGGCCTGGTGTTTTTTTGCCTTGAAGACAATTGTAATAGTTCCCTTTTATGAGGAAGCGGTAACTCGTGGATTTTTATATCGTGCATTCCGAGACAGCTATGGAGTCTTGTTAAGTATCAGTTTAATACTTGCTGTTTCAGCATACTTTCATTGGGGCATTGTATCTCGATCTCCGTTTTCGCTTGGCTGTTTGGCGTTACTTTGGATATTGATTTGCGTTGTCAGAGAGCGGACAGGTAGTCTGTGGAATTGCTTGTTGTGTCACGCGGTTTACAATGCGATTGGGATATATCTTTGGCTCCCAACTGTAATTGTGATGTTGTTGTTATTGCCACTTGTCGCATATCCAATTCTGTGTA
>JAJXXI010000549.1 GCA_021781185.1 bacterium | reverse complement strand
AGCGTGGCGATGGATTTTTGCAGATGCTCCTGGACGTTGTCCGGCAGGCGGTGAATCTGCCCGATGACTTCGAGCCGGACGTTGTTTTTGTTCAGTTCCTTTGTCTCGGTCTTGAGGTAGTGGACGAGATACTTCATCAGCGCGTCCACCTCGTCCTTGGGGCGGTTCCAGTTCTCGGCGGAAAAGGCGTAGAGCGTGAGATATTTGATGCCGAGTTCGCCCGCTGTGCGGATGATTTCACGGGCCGAATCCGCCCCGCGCCGGTGGCCTTCAATGCGCGGCAGGTGCCGGGCCTTGGCCCAGCGCCCGTTGCCATCCATGATCACCGCGACATGGCGCGGCAGATTCGCGGCGGCTTCCGAACTTAAACTGGCAACGGCGGCACTCATTTGAGTGCCCGCAGGTTACGCGGATGGTGCGGGTTCAAAAAGCAAAAACCTCTGCTTTTAAAAACCTTTGACTGAGCGTGTGTATGCAGTATTCAATGAAAAGAAGCATGAAGCCAAATTGTTTCCTTCTGGCCATTTCCTTGGTGGTCTTGCCATGCGCGTTTGACGCCAGCGCTCAATCAATCGTCCAGATTGCCTCCGACAGTGGCGTTAGCTTCTTCATCAAAAGTGATGGCAGCTTGTGGAAAGGAGATTTCGCCCATCAACTAGCCCTAGATCAAGCTGGGAAATTAGGCAATCGTAGTTTCTTTGACAAATTAGAGAACCATACACCGTATGACCTGATCGTTTCCAACGGCGTGACGGCAGTAGCCATGAACGGACAGCATGACACCTTTTTCATCAAGGATGACGGCAGTCTGTGGGCCATGGGAAATAATGATGGCGGTCATTTAGGTGATGGCACGTTTGATACTCCCGTTCACCCAATCCAAATTGTTTCCAGTGGAGTGAAGGCAGTGGCTTGCGGCGAATCCTTCACGATATTTTTGAAGGACGACGGCAGCGTATGGGGTTTCGGCTGGAGCGGCGATGGCGAATTGGGCATCGAAAACAATTCTGTTATGCAGCCAAAACAGATTATGACGGGCGGAGTCGTGGCCATTGCAGCCGGATACAGTCACAGTCTGTTTATCAAAAACGATGGCAGCCTTTGGGGTATGGGAAACAATGGTTACGGACAGTTGGGGATGGGCGAAAAGGCAAACCATTCAACTCAGCCCTTTCAAATTGCAGCCTCGAACGTGGTAAGCATGGCCGCTGCTCATTATCAGAGTTTTTTCATCAAAGGTGATGGCAGTCTGTGGGCGATGGGATTAAATGATTTTGGACAAATCGGCGATTGCACTATTGATTGGGCATATCGCCCAAAACAAATCGTGTCGGATAATGTTGTCGCGGTTACAGCCGGCAGGTCGGGAACTCTCTTTTTGAAAAAGGATGGCAGCCTTTGGGCTATGGGTATCAATTGGGGAACTGATTACGGCGAAGGAATAGAATTTCATTCAGAATGTCCGACCCAAATTTTTGCGCCCAACAAGCCGGCCATAGTGGCTGGCTATTATTACAACGCTCAACTTAAGACCTGTGCGAATATCTGGGCTGGAAAATTCAACAACACTCCCACCTATCTTAAATCGGCCAGCGGCAAAACTGCTCTGGCGTCAAGCGGTGCTAGTCTTCCGGGATACAATCTGATCACAATCGAACTGATAAAGAATGGAGACGTTCGGTTGACTTATTCGGGCGACTCCGGAGTCAATTACGCGCTAGATCGCTCCAGTAGTTTGAGCCAGCCGGACTGGGTTTCATTAGTTACCAATGCCGCACCTGCTGGCGGCGTGTTGGTCATGACCAATACGCCGGACACCAGCAAAAATAATTTCTGGCGCATCCGCGCGGTGCGCTAACGCTCAAACAAAAATCGTCTGTTCCCGGCCTGGACCGACAGAGGCGATGAACAGTTTGGCGTTGCTTAACTCGGCAATCGCCTTCACGTATTCGCGCGCCTTCTTCGGGAGTTGCTTGAACCTCTTGCACTTGTCCGTCGGCGTGCGCCAGCCTTCGAACTCGACGTAAATTGGTTCGCATTCGGCCAGCACTTGCGCGTCGTTCGGCATGTAATCGTATTGCTGCTTGCCGTGGCGATAGGCGACACAGACCTTGATGCTCTCCACCGTGTCGAGGCCGTCGAGGTTTGTGATGGCGAGGTCGTCAATGCCGTTGACCATCGAAGCGTGACGGGTGGCCACGCTGTCAAACCAGCCGCAGCGGCGGGCGCGGCCGGTGGTCGCGCCGAATTCGCGGCCCATGCCGTGGAGCAGGTCGGAAATCTCCGCGTTCTCGGTCGGTAACGGCCCTTCGCCGACGCGCGTGGTGTAAGCCTTCATCACGCCGACGACGCGATCCATGCGATGCGGCGGCACGCCGGAGCCGGTGCAGGCACCGCCCGCCGTGGTGTTTGACGAGGTGACGAACGGATAAGTGCCGTGGTCAATGTCGAGAAAGGTGCCCTGCGCGCCTTCAAACAACATGTCCGCGCCTTCACGCATCTTGTTGTGCAGCAGGACAACCGTGTTTTGCACGAACGGCTTGAGGTATTGCCCCGCGCGGTTGTAATCGGCGAAAACCTGTTTGAACGAGAGCGGTTTTGCCCCCAGCGATTTGAGGACAATGTTGTTCTCCTTGATGCGGGCGGCAAGTTTGGCCTCCAGTTTGGCTGAATCAACGAGATCACTGATGCGGAGACCAATCCGGGCCGCCTTGTCCCCGTAGGCCGGACCGATGCCGCGCTTGGTGGTGCCGATCTTGTTTTT
>JAJXXI010000253.1 GCA_021781185.1 bacterium | reverse complement strand
GGGCGTAATGACCACCAGGCCGGCCACCGCGCCGGAGCAGAAACCGAGCACGCTCGGCTTGCCTTTGGTGACCCACTCCCACATCGGCCAGACGAAGGACGCAATGGCCGTCGCCAGCGTGGTGGTCGTAAAGGCGTTGCCGGCCGTGCCGTCCGCGCCCAATTCAGAACCGGCATTGAAACCATACCAGCCCACCCAAAGCATGCCGGTGCCGATGAACGTCAACACCATGCTGTGCGGCATGAAGTTTTCTTTGCCAAAGCCGAGGCGCTTGCCAAGAATCAAGCAGAGCACAATGGCCGACCAGCCGGAGGACATATGCACCACCGTGCCGCCCGCGAAGTCAATCGCCTTGATTTTCGCGGCGGAATTTACCGCGCCGCTCATGAAGCCCGTGCTGCTCCAAACCATGTGTGCGAGCGGGAAATAAACCACGAACATCCACAGGGTCATGAACACCAGAATGGCCTTGAACTTCATGCGTTCCGCAATGGAGCCGATGATCAGCGCCGGTGTAATGATCGCGAAGGTCAACTGGAACATCGCGAAGACATCCATCGAGACCCAGGGAGTGGAAACGCCGCCGGACGCACCGGTGACGCCTTTGAAGAAGGCGTAGGTGCCCAGGTCACCCCAGAACGGACCATGCGCCCCCGTGCCGGGACCGAAAGCCATGCTGAAGCCGCAGATCCACCAAAGAATGGTCACCAGGCCGGTGATCAGGAAGCATTGCGCCAGCACCGAGAGAACATTCTTTTTGCGCACCATGCCGCCGTAGAACAACGCAAGGCCGGGCAGCGTCATGAACAACACCAGCGCCGTGCTGGTCATCATCCAGGCGTTGTGCCCCGGCCCAGGCTCACCGATGACCGGCGTATTCGCCGCGATCTGCGTGCCATTGGTGTCCTTGAGGGAGGCGGAGGGATCACTGTTGGCAATATACGCCTCCAGCGAGGAAACGCGCTGAGCAAGGGTTGGCGCGGGCAGCGGCGGCGGCGTGGCCGGCGCGCTCGCGTCGTCCGCATAGACTGACATCGCACCGAGGGTGGTGCCAATGACCAAGGCAAGGGTTAGAAAATGTTTTTTCATGTGTAATAAATTTCGCGAGGTTCGATTTTTGGTGGTTGAGGGATTAGATGGCCGAGTCACCTTTTTCATCGGTGCGGATGCGGATGGCTTCCTCCACGGGAGAGATGAAAACCTTGCCATCACCAATCTTGCCGGTTTTGGCAGCCTTGACGATCGCGGTTACCGCCGCGTCTTTCTGGCTGTCGCCGATGACGAGCTCAATTTTGATTTTAGGCAGGAAGTCCACGGTGTATTCGCTGCCGCGATAGATTTCCGTATGGCCCTTCTGGCGGCCAAAACCTTTAACCTCGCTTACGGTCATGCCTTCGATGCCGATTTCGCTGAGGGCGTCCTTAACCTCTTCGAGTTTGAATGGTTTGATGATTGCTTCGATTTTTTTCATTTTATTGGTTAGTTTGTGCTGCGCTCGTCCGGCCAACTACACATTGGCTGTTCCCGCTTTAGCAGCGGCAATGCCAACCCCGCCCACGAAATTCCTGAAATCATTTTCCCCTTGTCTTTAAAGGGATCCGTCAGCACTGATTTTTTTTGACCAGCGCCGGCAGCGGGCTTGTTTGCGGCTTTTTAACCATGCGAAGAAATTTTAGCCAGCGGGAGGAGGCGACGGAAAAAGTCGCATTGGGTGTGTTCACCAAATTCTGGACAACGTCATTTTCCAAGGTGATGCAGGCGTAATTCAGTCCATGCTTTCAGAGGGAGAGGGCGTTGATGTCACTTCCAGTCTGGGGTTCCCATCAACAATACCGCCGCCCTTGGCAACGCCAAAGTAATCGAACTCCTTCTGCTCGCCGGGGCGGAATTAAAGGATGTATCACAGTTCACATTTGCGAACATTTTTAATTCCCTCGAAGCGGTGTTGATGCTCCATGCTTATGGATATTCATGGACAGCATGCACTAACGAATTGGTGGCGGCCGATGCGCTGGCAACAAATCTCGATTCGACGGCGGCCAGCAAATCGGTCGGCCCGCGCGTAGCGATACGAATGCAGAGTCACGTCTGCGATGCCCAACAAATCACATCCCTGTCCGAATTCAGTTGCGCGGCCGTTGGAACGCACCGCCGCGAGACTTGGGAAAACCAGCCCTGCCGGCCCAGCTCGTAATACGCCGCATGATCCTGCGGAATAAGGTCACGCACTTTTTGCTACTGTTCGATGGCTCCGTTGACATCGCCCGTATCGGCAAGGAAATAGGCAAAATTCTCGTGCAGATAATAATCGTCGGGCGCTTTTCAAGGCGTGCAAATACTCCCCCCTGGCCGGCGGCTGCATTGCCGCATCCTGTATTTGTTGACGCAAAGCGGAAACTTGATCCGACAATGATTTCAACAGTTGGGTGTTGTTGAACTGGTGATTTAACGGCGGCTGTGTCCGGCGTCGGCAAACTTCAGAATACACATTGCAGCGATCCCAAGCCGTCAAACCCAGTCGTCGCTCGCAAAGCGGTTGTGAGGCCCAACTCGGCACCGCACCGGCGTGGCAACGGCATTTCGGCTCGAGGCGTTTATCACCCGCTTCGACTTTGGGATTGCGCTATTGCCCACACCCGAATTTGCCATCAAGGTCATTCACCTCAGCGCTTCGGGCGGACCTTTCCAGATCAGACGCAAGGCATCCAGCCGGAGTCGGGATTGCTGAAGGACGGCTGCCAACTCGGTTTGCTGGGCCTGCGCCAAA
>JAJXXI010000733.1 GCA_021781185.1 bacterium | reverse complement strand
GATTTCCGCTATGAGCCGGAGAAAAAAGTTTTTCGCAACCGGCGGACCGGAGACCATGTTTATTTTGGTGGCACGGATTACCTGATCGTGGAAATCAACCAGCACGAAGTGGTTCTGGCCGACCAGTCCAACCAGAAAAAAACCTCTTTGCTATTTAAGCCCTGACTGATAAAAATCTCGAACCGAACTGCGCCATCTTGAAGAAACTCATTCATATTCCCATGACAAAAGTTGCATTGTTATTCCTCGGCCTTACTGCCCTCATCGCTTTGCCTGTTGAAGCGTCTGCACGGGAAAACCCCACGGCGATCGCAGTTAACGAGGCGGTGCTCCGCCAGGCCAATACAATTGTGTTGCGTCAAACGCTGGCCAAAGCCGAGGATGCCAGCCAGCGCGGCGACATCGCCGGTGCGGCCAAGCTTTATCAGGATGCCTGCGATTTGGTTCAAAGGATCGGCTCGGGCGTTGATGCCGAAGCTGCCCAGGCGGTAAACGGACTGGCCAATACCCGGCTCGCTTTGGCGCGCGATTATCAAAACCGCGGGGACCTGCGGAACGCGCAAGCCCAGGTGTTGCAGGTTTTGAAGGTGGATTCCAAGAATCCTGCTGCTCTGGCCTTCAAAAAGCACAACGATGAGTTGCTCGCGCAAATGAAGGGCCGGATGCCCAGCCAGGAAGTGTTGGACAAAGTGCCGCAGGTGGTGGCCCAAAAAACAGATGCGGCGACTTTGGTTCAGGATGGCAAGCTGCTCTACGAAATGGGCAAACTGCACGATGCGGATATCAAGCTTCAGCAGGCTCTTCAACTGGATCCCGATAATCGGGCGGCCTACTATTATCGCAACCTGATTCAGCAGGCCAAATATGCTCGCGAGTCCTCCCAGCACACGATTGACACGCAACAACGGATGGCGGAAGTGGAGAAGAAATGGGTCATGCCCACCTCGAAAAACGCTTTACCGGTGCCGAATGCATATGCGACGAACACCCTGATTTACACCGGGCCGGGCCGGCAGAGCATCATCGCCAAGCTGGACAAAATTCATCTGGATAACGTGTCCTATGATGGTCTGCCCTTGAGCGAAGTTTTGCGCAACCTTTCCGAGCAGTCCAAACTGCGTGATCCCGAGCACAAGGGGGTCAATTTCCTCATTAACCCCAATCCGGACCTGTCTGGTCAGCCCGTGGCGGTTTCCACTGCGGGTGGCATTGGTGGTGCCGCCGGATACCCGGGGGGTTACGGGGCTCAACCTGGTGCCGCTCCTGCCATTGATCCGGCGACCGGGTTGCCAATTACGACGCCTGCGGCCAACGCCGGTGGCAATTCCGAAAACGTGGATGTTGGTTCATATATCGTCAAAATCCCCAACCTGACGGATGTGCGTCTGGCCGATGTGCTCGACGCCATCGTGCTGGTGTGCGATCACCCCATCAAGTATTCAGTGCAGGATTTTGCCGTTGTCTTCTCGGCCAAGGGGCCGGAAACTCCGCAACTTTTCAGCCGGACGTTCAAGGTTGATCCCAACACATTTTACTCTGGTTTGGAAAGTGTCAGCTCTGCCAGCTTTGGTTCGATCAACAACAGCAGCGGCGGCACCGGCGGCAGCAGTGGTGGCAGCAGCAGTGGTGGTGGCAGCAGTGGAAATCAGAACGGTGGCGCGGTGGTCGGCGTTGTGAATGCGTTTGCGGGCGCAGGCAGTCTCCGCAACTCAGGCAACGGACAAGGCGGCGGTGGCGGCGGTGGCGGTGGATCTCAAGGTGGAAGCACCAGCCTGCTGGATAGCGGGGTTGGTGGTGCTGGCGGTGCCGCCGGTGGTGCCGGTGGCGCCGGTGGTGGACAGGGAAACCAAAATGACCAGGGCGGCCTTAGCTTTATTACCCGCCAGACGTCGGCTGCCACACCCAGTGAACTGGTCCGTGCCTTTTTCACGTCCTTGGGCGTCAATTTGCAAAGCCCTCCCGGAAAGGCTGTGTTTTTCAATGATCGCCTCGGCAAACTATTTGTGAAGGCCACCGCCGATGATTTGGATACGATCGAACGGGCGATTGAAGCGCTGAATGAAGTCGCCCCGCAGGTGCATATCAAGGCCCGTTTCATTGAGGTCCGGCAGGACGACAACAAAGCCATGGGTTTTGACTGGTATTTGGGCCAGTTCAACGTGGCCAACAATGGAGGGGTGGTGGCGTCCGGTGGAAGCTCTCCCTCGTTAACCGTTCCCACCTCGTCGGCCAATCCTTTGGGCGCTTTTCCCGGGAGCACGACCGCCAGCACAATCGCGGGTTCGGCAAACGACCAGTTGGTGACAGGTGGTCTGCAAAACTCGGCACCCGCGATTGCAACGATTACTGGCATCCTGACCAATCCCAATTTCCGCATGGTCATCCATGCCCTGCAGCAGCGCAGCGGTTATGAGTCGCTCGCGGAACCAGAAGTGACAACCACCAGCGGGCGGCAGACCCAGATGCGCGCAACCCAGGTCATCACGGTGATCACCGGCGTCAGTTTCCAACAAGGCTCAGCCGCTCAAACTGCCGGTGTGACAACCTCGACCACGACGGGACAATAAAATTTACGGAAACGAGCAAACATGAAAATTCAATCCAATTATCAACTTTTGCATCTGACGCTCGTTACACTGGCGTTCAGTGGCATGGTGGCCGCACCTTCACTGCGTGCCCAAATCAATCCCGGCACTTCGGCGATTACCTTTAGCACTCAGCCGGTGGAAACCGGCCCGATCTTGGATGTGGTGCCTTATGTGTTGGC
>JAJXXI010000260.1 GCA_021781185.1 bacterium | reverse complement strand
CTTTTCCCCGCGGTCACGGCCGAACTCGGGCCGTTGAGCGCCTTGGACCAGCAATTCTGCGAAGTCATGGCGCTCACCGATCTGGGGCGCTTCACCCGCCGCTACGCATGGTGCGGCAACGGTTGCCGTCGTATGAGTTTCAGGATTCGCACGGCAACATCACGTATCGTTCCATGCTCATCCCGGGCCGCAACGAAATCCATCACGATGCGCTGGTCGCGGTTTCTTCGGAGCCGGACAACCGGGATGTGCCCAACTGCATCCTGCCCGTCAGCCAGCTTCCGCCCGAGGTCTTGCGTTACACGTTACCCAGCCGTTATTGCGATTCGGACAAGCTGATGGATCTGGCTTGGAATAATTTTGGCCAGATCACCAATACCCCCAGCGCGTGCAGACCATTGTGACTGGGTTCACAACAACATTGAATACCGCACCATGTCCGGGCGGTCCGACCTTTCCGCGTCCGAGGTCATTGGCCGGCACTACGGAGTCTGCCGCGATTTCGCTCATGCGGCCATCGCCTTGTGCCGGACCTTCAATCTGCCCGCCCGCTACGTGACCGGGCACCTGCCGGACATTGGCTGCCTTGATCCGGGCACGCCGATGGATTTCCACGCCTATTTCGAAGTCTATCTGGGGCAGGAATGGTTCACGTTTGACGCGCGTTACAATGTTCCGCGCATCGGCCGCGTCAAGGTCGCCCACGGTTTGGATGCCGTGGATGGCGCGTTTGCCACGATCTATGGCGAAGCCACCCTGACCTATTTTCAGGTTTGGGCGTATCAGGTAAATCCACAGCAGGTTTCCGTGGGCGATCCGATTAATCTGTCCAAACGGCTCGACGGCGATGCAACGGTGCGGTTGGGCTAGGCCAGACCGGCAATGGGGTTTCGCGCAAATTATCCAGTCGTGCTGAGCGGCGGTTCCAGGCACAATGGGATCGCATGAGAGACCAAATTATCCGCACGCTCGAGCAAAAGGATTATGTTCCGTTGAGCGCGGAAAGCCTGATGCGCCACCTGCGTGTGACGCCTGAGGGTGAACCGGAGTTTCAGCGCACGCTGCGCAAACTGGAGCGCGACGGTGAAATCGCCCGCATCAAGGGTGCCCGCTACGCCCGCGCCAGCGACGCGGATTTGATTCCCGGCCGCATCCGCATGAACCGCTCGGGCCGCGGTTTTCTCCAGCCAGACGATCCCGCTCTCAAGGAAATCTCCATTTCCGAAAGCAGCACCGGCACGGCGCTGCACGAGGATCGCGTGTTGGTGCGGCGCGATGTGCGCCGGAAGAATTTTCGCGAAGGCGAGCAGGAAAACGGCGTGGTGGTCCGCATTCTGGAACGGCGGCGCACGCAGATCGTCGGCACGCTGCAACAGAGCAAACAGTTCCTTTACGTCATTCCCGACGATCCGCGCATTCCGCACGATGTTTATGTGACGCCGCCGCGCGACGTGGGCCGGCCCGCGCGCACCGGCGACAAGGTGGTGGTGGAACTGCGCGAATGGGAATCACGCCACAGCAATCCCGAAGGCGAAATCATCGAAGTCCTCGGCGCGCCGGATGAAGAAGGCGTGGACATGCTGTCCGTGCTGCGCCAATACGATTTGCCGCTGCACTTTCCCAAGCCTGTTCTGCACGAGGCGCACGCCATCGGCTCCACGGTGCATCCGCACGACCTCATGGACCGGCTGGATTGCCGGGCGCACAACGTCGTCACGATTGATCCCGACGACGCGAAGGATTTTGACGACGCCATCTGCCTGGAGCGCGTTTCAGCGGAGCAATGGCGGCTGTGGGTTCACATCGCCGACGTGTCGCACTACGTCAAGCCCGGCACCGCGCTGGATGAGGAGGCGCGCAAGCGCGGCAACTCCACCTACCTCGTGGACCGCGTCATCCCGATGCTGCCGGAGGCGTTGAGCAACGAACTCTGCTCGCTCAAGCCGAACGTGGACCGCCTGACGAAGTGCGTGGAATTTCTCGTCTCGAACGACGGGCGCGTGCTGAATGCGAAGTTTCACGCCGCCGTCATTCATTCACAGCGCCGCTTCACCTATGCGCAGGTGCTGGAGATTTTGCAGCGCGCGCCGGCGGATGAGCCAATCGAGCAGATGCTGCATCAGGCGCATCAATTGGCGCAAAAGATCCGCCGCCACCGGTTCAAGAACGGCTCGCTCGACCTGGATTTTCCAGAAACCAAAATCCGGTTGGATGCGCAGGGCAAGGTGCTGCGCATCGAGAAGAATGAGAACGACGTGTCGCACCAGTTGATCGAAGAATACATGTTGCTCGCGAACGAAGCCGTCGCCTCGCGCCTGATGGGCCTGGGAACGCCCGCGATCTACCGCGTCCACGAGGAACCGGACGCGCGGCGGCTACAGGAATACCGTCAGGAAGTGCTGGCGCACCAGGTGCAATGCGGCAACTTGAGCCATCCGGCTGAGGTTCAAAAGCTGTTGGCGAAGCTCGGCACGATCCCGATTGGTTCCGCGCTGAAGATCGGCTTCCTTAAATCGCTCATGCGGGCGTGCTATTCCATCGAACCGCTCGGTCATTACGGGCTGGCCAAGAAGAAATACACGCATTTCACCTCGCCCATCCGCCGTTACGCCGACCTCGTGGTGCATCGCGCGCTGTTCGATAAAAACGCGGTGAAAGGCGCGGCGCTCAAGGAAATCGCCGAGCACATTTCCATGACGGAACGCAACTCGGCCGACGCCGAGCGCGACAGCAAGGATGTGAAGCTGTTTGCCTTCTTGAAAGCGCAGC
>JAJXXI010000646.1 GCA_021781185.1 bacterium | reverse complement strand
CACCCGCCGTGCCTATGGTTATCGCGACGAAGCCTTCTTTATCCTGAAACTCCTCTCGCTTCACCAAGCCAGGATCAAACTCGTCGGATGAACCGATTTTTCGACATTGGCCGCATCCGTTGACGGTGAGGCCGTCACCGTCGTGCTGGACAAAAACTATTCCAAGAAAACACCGGCTCTTTGGTTGCCTGCCGCCGGGAATTGCACCGTCCATGAGGCGAACCGCTGGAGCGCGGCGGGAACGAATGTCACCGGCTTTGCCGCAACGCCGGAAGCATTCGCCTTTACTTGGCAGAAACCTGACTTCACCGCGTCAGAGCGGCGCGTGATTGCCGCAAAATCAATCGTCATCCCGCAGCTAGGGGACATTGAAATTGAGGCAAGCGTTGGATTTGCAACCGACACGCGAAACATGTTTGCAGCCTATCGCGTATTTTTTGCCGCAGCTCCGGCGGACACGTCCGCATTGAAGCTGCTCACAAGCGCATAATTTCCCGCATAGGGTTGTTTGCCCGGCCCGGCTGGTGGTAGCGGTTCCACCAGCCGGGACATTTTTCATCCGGCACGAGCAACAGCCGGACGCAGCAAGGCCGGTTTGCTTTCAGGACTTGGGGCAGACCGGCTTTTGCGTGAGGATATTGAATTTATGAAAATTGAAGATAGTTCAAGCACTGTCAGCCAAACCGTAAATCCTAGTTTCCCCCGTGATTCTCAGGAGCGTGAGGTCAGATACACTGTAAAGAATCCGCTTCTGTATCAGCCGTTCGATAGCCTGGAGCGTATCTTTACGAGTTTCATGAATTTGAGTAGCGATTTCGCTCGCTGGATTGGGTGCCCCAACTCTGCGAAGATAATCGAGGATTTTCGTTTCAATGTCTTCAAGTGGTTCTTGGCTCATTGTTCACCTCATACTTGCTCTAAATCATTTTGGAGTAATCAACCGTTCTGGACTAAGGACGGAGATTGACCCCCGCCAGAAGAAAACACAAGCCAGCGCTCACTGGCCAAGCATAACTTTAAGGCATAAAGCCGCGCCGCGATGCCCGGCAGCGCGGCGGAAGCGCAAAGGATGAACTGGACAGGACACGAGAGGAGCGAACACAAGGGACGGCAAACGGGAATCTGCAAATCCTATGAGGTTCTTTCAAAACCCCGATTGGTTGGGGAATATTATTGATTTGTTTGAACGGAACGGCGGGCGGCGCGTCTGTCATTCATGGCTGACCTCACGACGATTTTCCACCAGCTGCAACGCCAGCTTTTCCCCGCGGTCACGGCCGAACTCGGGCCGTTGAGCGCCTTGGACCAGCAATTCTGCGAAGTCATGGCGCTCACCGATCTGGGGCGTTTCACCCGCCGCTACGAATGGTGCGGCAACGGTTGTCCGCCCTGTCCGCGCACCTGGCTGGCGCACGCCTTCATCGCCAAGAGCGTTTATCAGTTTCCCATCACCAGCGCGTTGATTGACGCGTTGAAGTCGCGTCCCTTGTTGCGTCAGCTCTGCGGCTGGGAAAGCGCCGGCGAGCTTCCCAGCGAACCCACCTTCAGCCGCGCTTTCGCGGCCTTTGCCCAAGACCAGTTGCCCCAGCAAATCCATGAGCACATCGTCAAAACCCACGCCGGCACCAAGCTGGTGGGCCATGTCAGCCGCGATGCCACCGCCATCGAAGCTCCCGAACGACCGGCTCCAAAAACGGCTCCTGCCGTTCCGGCAGCCCCGCGCCAGCGGGGTCGGCCCAAGCGGGGCGAAGTCCGCCCGCCCGCGCCGCCCAAACGCCTGGCACTCCAGCCGACCCGGACGCTGGCCGAAAATCTGGCGGACTTGCCGGTCCGTTGTGACGTGGGATGCAAACGCAACAGCAAGGGCCATCAGGAAAGCTGGACCGGCTACAAACTGCATCTGGACACCGTGGATGGCGATTTCCCGGTCAGTGCGATTTTGACCAGTGCCAGCGTGCATGATTCGCAGGTGGCCATTCCGCTGGCGCAACGGACCGCCCAGCGCGCCAACTCCCTTTACGACCTGATGGACAGCGCCTATGACGCGCCGCAAATTCATGCCTTCAGCCGCGCCCTGAGCCAATTGATCCCAACCCGCGCGGCGGGGAAAAGCTTCCGTTGGCCCCGGCCGAAGCGCAACGCTTCAAGGAACGCAGCGCCAGCGAACGGGTGAACAGTCTGCTCAAAGAACGTTATGGCGGACGCTGGGTGCGCGTGCGCGGCGCAGCCAAGGTGATGTGCCATTTGATGTTCGGCCTGGTGGCGCTGACGGCCACCGCGCTGTTTGCGCGGCTGTGTTGAAGCTCGCACGGCCCGCCGCCGGCGCTGGGCGGCCCTGAAACCCGCGTCCCAACCCGACGCGGCGGGCGGAGCGTGTTTGCCCGCGCCGTCAAACCGGTCGAATAAGATGGAAAACATGGTTTTTATTATTTAATCGCCGTCATCTCACCTGTAGCCCTCAACCATCGGCAGGTTTTGAAACTGGCTCTCCGGAGCCTTTGGCCTCATTTTGCAAAGGCCGTTCCGAATTATCCGCCACACGGCCTGGCTGTTGGCGGCATTGGCCTTTGTGTCTCAGGTCCGCGCGGCCACTCCAGAGCAAACTCTGCTGCCATCTTTCCCGGGTGCGGAAGGTTTTGGCGCACTGGCCACCGGCGGACGAGGAGGGGAGATTTACCATGTCACCACGCTGGCGGATGCCGGTGCTGGATCGTTTCGTGATGCCTTGAGCCAGTCCCATCGAATGGTGGTTTTTAATGTGGGTGGCGTCATC
>JAJXXI010000734.1 GCA_021781185.1 bacterium | reverse complement strand
AAGGTCTCGGATCGGTATTCCACGCGGCCAGAAACTCCGCAATCGCCTGCTGGAGATCAGCCATACTGACGAAGACCCCACGCCGAATCCGTTTCCGGTCGATTCGCCAAACCAGCGTTCGACCAGATTCAGCCAACTTGAAAGTGCGGCTTAGGGTGTGTTAACACTAATGGACAGTGAGCTGGTCTGTTGGTATTTATAGCACATGGAACTGACCGAAAACTAATATCAACGTATTGCCGATTGCCTGCCGCGCCAGCGTGGCAATGTCAGCATGAAGAATCTGACTTTGCTTAACGCCCTGCTATACATGGTGGAAAATGGCTGCAAATGGCGGCGTCTGCCGCCCCAGTTTGGCAACTGGCACACGATTTACACCCGCATGAACCGCTGGAGCAAGGCGGGGGTTCTGGATCGTATCTTTGCCCGCTTGCAGGCTGAGCAGATTCTGACGATCCGGATCGAGCAGGTGTGCTTAGACAGCACCACCATCAAGGTTCACCCCGACGGCACAGGGGCTCAGAAAAAAACGGCCCACAAGCCATTGGCCGATCCCGGGGCGGATGCACCACCAAGATTCATCTGGCTGCCGCGAATGCTCGGTGCGCCCTGATGCTCAAATTGTCTCCCGGACAAGCCGGGGATGCGCCACAGGGACGGGAGCTGCTGGAAGCAGGCGGAGCGATGCCCATTGATTGCTATTTGATAATGGATGCGGCTTATCAAGGGGATGAAACGCTGCGATTGGCCCGCCAGTTGGGATACACACCGGTGGTGCCACCCAACCCGCAAAGACGGTCTCCATGGGAGTATGACCGCGTCGTTTATCGTCGGCGCAACGAAATCGAGCGCTTGTTCCGTCGGCTCAAAGGCTACCGCCGCGTGTTTTCACGGTTTGACAAGCTCGATGTTCTCTTCTCCGGCTTTATCGTCCTGGCGCTCATTTTTGAGGCTCTACGCTTTAGTGTTAACACGCCCTAGAGCGGTCGCAAATGAACAACACAGGATGAATGTGATGTATGTTCTTGATACTCAAGGATGGTTCGCTGTAATTCTTACCCAAGCGTCTTTCGCAGGAACTTCAGTCCATCGCAGGCAATCTCGTCGCGGGTCGGTTCCATGCGCCGCCAGATGGCCGCGCAACGCGCGATCCGTGGCACGTCGAGCGTGACCGATTCCACCACCACGTCGCCGTTGTATTTGATCTTCTTCAAGGCGGCGGCCATGCCTCGCCAGTCTGTGTGATCCTTGCCAGGTGTGCCACGATCTGCACCGCAAACGTGCAAATGCGCCAGATGTCGGCTGGACTGGAGGATGGCCTGATCCAGATGCTTTTCCTCGATGTTCGTGTGGAACGTGTCCAGGTGCAGTTTCAACGCCGGACTGTTGACATCCTCGATCAATTGCAACCCCTGCTCCGCCGTGTTGAGAAAATCCGTCTCAAACCGGTTGAGCGGCTCGACGCAAATTATTTTCCCGCGCGCCTCGGCGTAAGCAGCGATCGTTTTGAGGTTCTTCACCACCGTCCGCCATTGCCGACGTCGTTCCGCCGGGGTCGCGGCTCCGGCGCGTCCGGCGTAAGAATACACCGGTCCAACCAGCGCGGGACAATCCAGCGTCACCATCTGGTCCAGCAGTGCGCAGAGAAATTTGACGCCGCGCCGCCGGCTCGCCAACGAACCGCGCAAATCGCGATCCGGTCCCAGACCGGCGGCCACCGAACCGCAGACCAGACCCTGCCGGTCCAATTCCCGGCGGACGAACACCGGATCAATGTGGCGTGGGTCTTCGATCAACAGCTCCACTGCGTCAAAGCCCCATCGCTTAAACTTCCGGAACAGTGGCGTGCTGGCGTTGGTGAACGGCGAGACAAACAGGACGGTGTTGATGCTGAATCTCATGGCAACAACCTAATTGTTCGAGGTCAGAAAACACGGAAATAATGCTTCCCACGACATGCACAGAATTAACCGCCAATCATTTGACGGGAACGGACTCGGCAACCGACGTGGCTGTTTGTGCCGGGGAGCATTGAGAAAAAAACTTTGCCCGAAAGTGTTCAGGCAGAGCCGGCGTGGCTCCCGGCTGGGAACAGACAAAATCGGCGATCTCCGCCGCCGCTCGATGGAGCTGGTCCAGCGGCATGCCGCCCAGCAAGCCCATCACCAACGCCGCCGTGAAGGAATCACCGGCCCCGACCGTATCCACGATTTGCACCGAACTCCCCGGCAGGTCGGACCAGTTCCCCGCTTCGTAGAGCAGACTGCCTTGATCGCCACGGGTCAACGCGACGAGCCGCAGGCCAAACCGGCCGGCTAGAAATTCCATCTGCGGTTTCACCGCGCCAGGCAGACCAAACATCGCAGCCAAAACCGCCAGCTCATGGTCGTTCAACTTCAACACATTCGCCAGGTCCAGCGATTTTTCTATGACGTCCTGAGTGTAAAATGCCTGCCGCAAATTGACATCGAAGACCCGGAGCGTCTTGGCTGACGTTGCCGCGACCAGTTGCTGGATGACGACAGCCGCCGGTTTGGTTCGTTGCGAGAGACTACCAAAACAAATGGCATTGGCCTGGCAAACCTTGATTGTGGAAAAATCCGTCAATTCAATCCGATCCCACGCCGCATTCTCATGAATCACATAATGCGGGATGCCGTCACCGTTCAACGTGACCGAGACGGTGCCGGTCGGCAACCCCGGATCCACCTGGATCATTTCGGTTGAGAAATCCAGTTGCTGGAACCGGTCAATGATTGCACGGCCCAACTGGTCCT
>JAJXXI010000402.1 GCA_021781185.1 bacterium | reverse complement strand
TCGTTGATTTCAATGCCAATTTGGATCCGGTGATTGGTGATGCCCCTGATAATACGACTCAGACTCATGATCAATGTCCGTGCAATCGGCACAACTATCGAACGGACTTGTTGTTTGTGGATGGTCATGTGGAAAGTCCAAAACGCAATGATGTGATTGATCCCAACAACAACTTGTGGCGGGCTCGTTGGAATAATGATCATCAACCATACACGCAAAAGACTTGGACGGTGCCGTGGTTGCCGGGCAACGGCCCGCTGGAGCAGTAACCCGTCCTCGCCAAATTCAATTAACGCACCCAGTATCGTCTTAATTCACATGAAAATTATTATGCCTCATCTCCGTCTGTTTTTGATCACTGCCTGCGCGCTGGCTGCTTCGGCGCTGGCCCAGGCTGAAACGCTACGCCCGCCATCGGTTCCCTTGGTGGCGTGTGACCCGTATTTCAGCATCTGGTCGCCGGGAGACAAGTTGACGGACGTGGACACCACCCACTGGTCCGGGGTGCCAAAACGGCTGACCAGCCTGGTGCGGATTGATGGCAAAAGCTTTCGCCTCATGGGCACGGAGCCGGCGGATACGCCGGCGCTGCCACAGGTGAAGCTGGAGGTTTTGCCCACGCGGACGATTTATACGTTCGCCGGCGAGGGCGTCCAATTGACGCTCACGTTCATGACCGCTGATCTGCCGGATGATCTGGATGTCATGTCGCGGCCAGTCACCTATGTCACCTGGGATGCCGTCGCCACGGATTCCCAGAAACATTCGATCTCGGTTTATTTGGACGCCCGCTCAGAGATCGCGGTGAATGATGCGGATCAACCCGTTACTTTCCAGAAGGCCAGTGTGGCGGGAATGAAAGTATGGCGGGTCGGCACCGTCGAGCAACCGATCTTGAAAAAGCGCGGTGACGACGTGCGGATTGACTGGGGTTATCTGTATCTCGCTTCAGCCGGAGACAAGCAGGCCGTGGTCACCGCCAATTCGGCGGAAACGGCGCGTAAAGATTTCATTGCCGGGGGAAAGTTGAAGGAACCGCAGAGGGGGGCAGCGCTGCAAAACAATTCGCGCAACGATTCCGTCATCGCTTACGCAACGGATTTGGGACAGGTCCAGAATCGAAACGTCTCGCGCCATTTGATCCTCGCCTATGACGACCTCTATTCGATTCAATACATGAAGGAAAATTTGCGTCCGTATTGGCGGCGTAATGGTTGGGAGGCGGCCGATCTCTTGAAGGCGGCGGCCCATGATTATTCGTCCCTGAAAAAACGCTGCGCGGCGTTCGATGACGAATTAATGACGGATCTGCGAAGCGCCGGCGGTGAGAAATATGCGCAAATGGCGGCGCTGGCCTACCGCCAGTGTTTTGCCGCCGGAAAGTTTGTGGCGGATGACAACGGTCAGCCGCTGCAGTTCTGCAAGGAGAACCATTCCAACGGCTGCATCAGCACCTCGGACGTGTTTTATCCGATGTCGCCGCAGTTTTTATTGTTTGGCCCCACGCTGGCCAAATCGTTCATTGTGCCGTTCATGAATTATGCGGCGAGCGACCACTGGAAATTTCCGTTTGCGCCGCACGATCTCGGCACATATCCCCAGGCCAACGGCCAGGTTTATGGCGGGGGCGAGCGGGACGAACATGACCAGATGCCGGTCGAAGAAAGCGGCAATCTGCTCATCCTCATGACGGCCGTCGCCGAGATGGAGGGCAACGCGGAATTTGCCTCGCTGTATTGGAAGCAGCTCGAGCAATGGGCGGCCTATTTGAAGGAAAAGGGCTTTGATCCGGCCAACCAGCTTTGCACGGACGACTTCGCCGGCCATCTCGCCCACAATGTGAACCTGTCGGCCAAGGCGATCTGCGCGTTGGGAGCGTTTGGTAAACTGTGTGAAATGCGCGGCGACACCGCCCAGGCCGAGGAATATTCCAAGCTCGCCCATGAATTTGCGCAACGCTGGATCAAGGCGGCCGACGATGGTGATCATTTCCGGCTGGCGTTTGACCGGCCCAACACTTGGAGCCAGAAATACAACCTGGTCTGGGATCGCATCCTGGGCTTGAACTTGTTCCCTGCCGCCGTGGCGGAAAAGGAAATGGCGTTCTATCGCAAAACGCAAAACAAATACGGTCTGCCGCTCGACAACCGCAGAACCTACACCAAGCTGGACTGGACCACCTGGACGGCGACGCTGACACAAAATCGCGACGACTTTGAAGCACTGGTCAGTCCGGTGTTCGCCTATTTGAACAACACCCCGGACCGCACCCCCATGTCGGACTGGTATGAAACCGAGACCGCCCGCCGGGTCGGTTTCGACGCGCGTCCGGTCGTAGGCGGGGTTTTTCTCCAGATGCTTTATAACCGGGAGGTCTGGCACAAGTATGCCGCGCGTGACAAAACCAAGGCGTCAAACTGGGCACCGCTGCCCCAGCCGCCCAAGATCACCGTGGTTGTTCCGGCGGCCGACCGGCACCCGGCCCTCTGGCGATATACCACCACTGCGCCGGCGGGCGGCTGGATGAAACCGGATTTCGATGCTGCCTCCTGGAAACAGGGAAGAAGCGGATTTGGCACGACGGAAACCCCGGGGGCGATTGTCGGCACCACTTGGAATTCCGATGACATCTGGCTGCGGCGGGAGGTGACCTTGCCGGCGGAAAAATTCCACCACATGCTCGCCTGGTTTTATCATGACGAAGATGCCGAGGTTTACATCAACGGGGTGCTCGCGCTCAAGGCCAACGGTTATATCACCAGCTATGATACCTTTTCCC
>JAJXXI010000230.1 GCA_021781185.1 bacterium | reverse complement strand
CGAACCGGAACGGGCCATTGACGCGCTGCTGCTGGATACACCAAAGAACCATTACGAGCTGAATGGCCACGTTTATCAGCGGCCCGGCCTGACCATTTATCTGCCGGCGAACGGCGGTCTGCTCTACGCGGTGGCCTTGATGGCCGCCGGCTGGGACGGTGCGCCACATCGCCACGCCCCCGGTTTCCCCGACGACGGACAGTGGCACGTGCGCTGGGAAAGACTGAGGACGGCCCCGTGATAAATCACCCATTCGATTGGTTTTCCGGCGCTGATTGCCACCCATTAAGAGAGTTCTGGCAAAAGGCTCATTTTGAATCAGCGCCGCCAGCGGAGGTGAGCGTTTGAAAAGCCGCAGCCGGACCATAACCAGAATAGGTGATTGCCAGTGCCGGTGATTTTTCCGATAGTCTGCGCCGACGAATTTCCCATTAACGCAAACTGACATGAGCATTGCCAATTCCTTCTCGCTCGCCCAGGAACGCTACGCCGCCCTGGGGGTGGACGTGGAACACGAGCTGAAAACCCTTTCCACCATCCCCATCTCGCTGCACTGCTGGCAGGGCGATGACGTGGGCGGCTTTGAAAACTTCGGCGGCACGCTTGGCGGCGGCCTAGCCGTCACCGGCAATTATCCCGGCAAAGCCCGCACGCCCGATGAACTCCGCGCCGATCTTGACCTGACGCTCTCGCTGATTCCCGGCAAACACCGGCTGAATTTGCATGCGTTCTACGGCGAGTTCGGCGGCAAAATGGTGGACCGCGACGCCATCGCGCCGGAACATTTCAAGAGCTGGATTGCCTGGGCGAAAAAGAACGGCCTCGGGCTCGATTTCAACCCGACCTGCTTCTCGCATCCCAAAGCCGCCGACGGCTTCACGCTGTCGCACCCGGACAAGAGTATCCGCCAGTTCTGGATCGAGCATTGCATCCGCTCCCGGGAAATCGGCGCGGCGATGGGCCAGGCGCTCGGCAAAACCTGCGTGACGAACGTGTGGATTCCAGACGGCTACAAAGATACGCCCGCCGACCGCGTCGCCCCCCGCGCCCGCCTGGCCGAATCGCTGGACGCCGTCTTTAAGAAGAAAATCTCACCCAAGCTGAACCTCGACGCCGTGGAGCCAAAGCTGTTCGGCATCGGCAGCGAAAGCTATGTGGTCGGCTCGCACGAGTTTTATCTGGGCTACGCCATCACCCGCAAAAAGCTGCTGTGCCTGGACGCCGGCCATTATCACCCGACCGAAGGCATCGCGGACAAGATTTCGAGCGTGTTGCAATATCTGCCGGAAATTTTGCTGCACGTCAGCCGTGGCGTGCGTTGGGACAGCGATCATGTGGTCACGCTGAATGACGATTTGCTGGCCATCGCCCGTGAGGTTGCGGTGAACGGCTTCGAACCGCGCGTTCACATCGGGCTGGATTATTTCGACGCGAGCATCAACCGCGTGGCCGCCTGGACGATCGGCACGCGCAACATGCTCCGGGCGCTGCTGATCGCCTTGCTGGAAACCCCGCTCATCCGCACGGCGGAGGCGGCGGGCGATTTCACCACGCGGCTGGCCTTGCAGGAAGAGGCTAAGACGCTGCCCTTCGGCGCGGTCTGGGATCATTACTGCGAATCGCAGGGCGTGCCCGCCGGCGAACATTGGCTCACCGCCGTGAAAAGCTACGAGAAAAATGTGCTGAGCAAACGCAACTAAACTAAAGAACACTCGAATAATGCAACCAAACCCTCTTCTTGGCGTCGTCTATCACTGGCTGGGCGGCCTGTCATCCGGCACGTTTTATGTGCCCTTCAAAGGTGTCCGCAAATGGTCGTGGGAAACGTTCTGGCTGGCGGGCGGATTGTTCAGTTGGCTGATTTGTCCGTGGATCGGCGCGCTGGCCTTGTCCAAGGATCTGCTGGCCGTGTTGCATGAGACGCCTGCCTACACCTTTTGGATGACCTATCTGATGGGAGCGCTATGGGGCCTCGGCGGACTGACGTTCGGCTTGACGATGCGGTATCTCGGCATGTCGCTCGGCATGGCGGTCGCCCTCGGCTACTGCGCCGCGTTTGGCACGCTGCTGCCGCCGATTGTGAAAGGCGAGTTTGCCGCCAAATTGCTGCAAACGCACGGCGGCAACATTTGTTTTCTGGGCGTCATTGTTTGTCTGGCCGGGATCGTGATCGGCGGCATCGCCGGCGTGCGCAAGGAAAAGGACATGGGGAATGACGGAAAATCTTCGGCCATCAAGGAATTCAGCCTGTGGAAGGGGCTGGGCATCGCCACTTTCTCCGGCATCATGAGTTCCTGCTTCTCCTATGGTTTCCAATTTGGCGAGCCCATCACCAAAATCTCCGCCCAACACGGCACCGGGCCGTATTGGGTGGGCCTGCCGGTCATTTTGGTGATTTTGCTGGGTGGCCTGACCACGAATTTCATCTGGTGCGTGCTGCTGAACATCAAAAACCGCACCGGCTATCAATACCTCGCCTCGCATGTCCGCGAAGAACATGCACACCACGGCGGCACGGGCAGCGGCGAACACGGCCCGGGCACAACCGCCGCCGTCGGCCAGCCGCTCGACTTGAAAATCCCCGTGCTCGGCAACTGGTTCTTCTGTGCGCTGGCCGGAACCTTCTGGTATTTCCAGTTCTTTTTCTATCAGATGGGTGAAAGCCAGATGGGTGACTACAAGTTCTCCAGTTGGACACTGCACATGGCGAGCATCATCATCTTCAGCACGCTCTGGGGCATCTTCTTCAAGGAATGGCGCGGCGCGAAGAAGCTGACCA
>JAJXXI010000065.1 GCA_021781185.1 bacterium | reverse complement strand
TGCTTCCCGGCGCGCCTGGAAGAAATTGCCATTCTCGAATCGGCCATGCGTGCCAATCCGTCCGATGCCCGCGCACCGTATTATCTGGGCAATTTGTTTTACGACCGCCGCCGGCACGAGGACGCGATCCGCTTGTGGGAGCGCAGTGCCCGGTTGAACGGAAGTTTCTCCATCGTCTGGCGCAACCTCGGGATCGGCTATTTCAACATTTTATCAAAACCGGCCCAAGCCCGCGCCGCTTACGACAAGGCATTCAAAGCCAATCCCTCCGATGCCCGGCTGCTCTATGAACGGGACCAGCTTTGGAAACGGCTCGGTGAAAAACCGGCGACGCGTTTGCGTGAACTGGAGCGCCATCCCAATCTGGTTCAACAACGCGATGACCTGAGCATCGAGCTTTGTGCGCTCTACAATCAAACCGGTCAGCACGAGAAGGCCGCAGGTCTTGTCGCCAGACGCCAGTTTCAGCCGTGGGAAGGCGGGGAGGGCGGTCCGCTCGGTCAGCATGTTCGCGCCCAACTGGCATTGGGCCGCGAGGCAATGGCCAAACAAAAATTCAGCGACGCGCTAAATCATTTTAAACTGGCGCTCACCTCGTCGCGCAACTTGAGCGAAGCCAGACATCTGCTCGCCAATCAAAGCGACATTCATTACTGGCTCGGCTGTGCGCTGGCGGGTCTTGGCGAACAGAAGGGCGCGCGCGAACACTGGCTCGCTGCCGCCAGCTTTAAAGGTGATTTCCAGGAAATGAGCGTTCGCGCTTTTTCCGAGATGACGTATTTCTCCGCGTTGGCCTGGGAAAAATTGGGCCGGCGCGCACAGGCGCGAAAATTGTTGCGTGCCCTGCTCGCTCACGCGCAGAAACTGCACAAGGCAGCCGCGAAGATTGATTACTTTGCCACTTCGCTCCCGACGATGTTGATCTTTGAGGATGATTTGCAGCTCCGGCAGGAAACAACGGCCTTGTTTTTGCAGGCGCAGGCGCGGCTTGGCCTGGGCAGGAAAGCCGGGGTGAAATCTCTTTTGCAAACCGTTTTGCGGCGTGACCCGAATCACGCGATGGCGGCGGATTTATGGAACGAAATGAAATGACCACCCGTTGGCCGCGAATAATGCGCGATGTGACTGAATCGCCGACGTTCAATGTTCTTCGCCGAACAATTTTGAAAGACCCGGTCATTGCAAACTGACACGCTGTTATCATGAAAGCACTCACGAACCATTCCTCCACCCGGCAGTTTCAGGGGTTTGTCGTGCATGTGCTGAACAATGACGAGGTCGAGCTGATCGTGGTTCCCGAGCTGGGCGCAAAAATTATATCCTTGAAAAATCTTCGGACCCGCCGTGAATGGTTGTGGCATCCTGGAGACCACTTGAAGCTGTTCCGAAATCAGCCGGGTGACGACTTTTCCACCAGTCCGATGGTGGGCATGGACGAGTGTTTGCCGACGATTTTGCCCTGTTCCTGGCGTGATCGAACCTTGCCGGACCATGGCGAGGTTTGGAACCAGTCCTGGCAGGTGGATCAGGACGCCTGGGGGAACGGCGTGTTGACGACGAGCATCCAGTTGAAGTTCTCGCCGTTTGCATTCCAGCGAACGATTGAGCTGCATGGAAATGAAGTCCGGTTCAGTTATAAATTATCCAACTTGATCGCCGTGGAGGAAAAATTCATTTGGGCGATTCATCCTTTATTGCGTCTTGCCGCCGGCGATGAACTGGATTTGCCGGGTTCGACGCGCCAGTTGTTGAATGGCGAAACCTGGGTTGATGCCGTGGCGCTCGCCGTTCCCGATAAAAACTGCGCCAAGGTGTTCGCCAGTCCGGTCAATGAAGGCTGGGCGGCGGTGAAGAACGAACGGCAGGGTGACCGGCTTGAATTTGCCTGGGATCCGGAAGAGAACGACACCCTGGGCTTGTGGTTGAGCCGCGGCGGATGGCATGGGCATCATCATTTTGCCATCGAGCCGACGAATGCCAGCGACGATTCACTGGTCGTGGCGGCGGGGCGGAAACATTGCGGCACCATCGCCGGCCACAGTTCTGCTACCTGGCAGCTTTCCATGCGGGTTGGAATTTAATTTGCCGAACAATGAGCCATCCGCAACCAGCCAGATTTTTCGGATTATTTTGCAAACAGAACTCGTTATTTACATTGGCCATCAAATCAATATGAAACATCAATTCATTCGTTGCCTGGTGCTTGCGGTTGCAACGTGCGTCGCTCCTGCGTTGTATGCGGAAACGGTTTCGCTTTCATCGCTCGACCTGGCTCAGATGACCGCCGGCTGGAGCGTTCCCAAGGCGGGAAATGAAATTGCCGGCGGGCCGTTGAGCATTCATGGCGAAAAATTCAGCGATGGCGTGGGCACGCACGCCACCAGCAAGTTCCGTGTGAACCTGAACGGAAACGCGCGACGCTTCACCGCCGAAGTCGGTGTGGACGACAGCTCGGGCAGTCAGGGCAGTGTTGAATTTGTGGTGGGCGGCGATGGAAAAATTCTCTGGCAAAGCGGCGTTCTCAAAGCCGGTGACCCGGCCAGGCCTGTCAACGTGAATCTGGCGGGGATCAAAACGCTGGTATTGCAGGTGACGGATGGTGGCGATGGCGAGAGCAACGACCACGCGGATTGGGTGAACGCCAAAATCGAAATGAACAACGGTGCGCCGTTGCCATTTGCCTTGCCGCCTTACGAAACATTCAGTCTCAAAACCAAAAGTTTTGCGCTGGATTTTCAGGTGGGCGATGACGGACGGCTGTATCAGCGCCCCATAGGGGC
>JAJXXI010000554.1 GCA_021781185.1 bacterium | reverse complement strand
TTTTGGAGAAAAATGGTTGCTTGCAGCCGCAATCAATCGCTGGTTTGATTTCTCCATGAGCCGGCCCTACGAGGAAATTCTAAACGGCGCCACATTGCCGCGGTCGGCGCCCGGCTCCACCGCGAAATGGCCGCCAGCATCGCCGGCTTGACCGGCATGCAACTTCTCGCGCCGCGCACCAAAGTGCCATTGTCGCGGACCACGGCATTCTGTCCCGACCTCGCGGTGGTGGCGGCGGCGACGGGAAAATTGTTTCTGGCCGCAGAAATCATCAGTCGCGACGACCATCACGCCGACACCGTCACCAAGAAGGAAATCTACGAGCAACACCGCGTGCCCCGCCTCTGGATGGTGGATCCGCGCTACGACAACGTGGAGATTTACCACAGTTTCGATTTTGGCCTGAAACTGCACGGCATTCTGGCCGGCAAGGAAGTTTTGTCCGAAAAACTGGTCCCTCAGTTCAGCCTGACAGTGACGGACCTGTTTGCGGTCTGATTTTAAATTGAACGGGTTCTGAAATCGGATTGTCGAATGCATCAAAGTAGTATTCATTAAACAATCAACCAACCGAACAATCATGAAAAAACCAAGCCTGATCCTCACTTTGCTGGCCGGCCTCGCCGTGACCAGCCTGACCATGACCGCTAATGCCGCGGAAAAGAATGTAACCATCACCGGCACGGCTCTTTGCGCCAAATGCGCCCTGCACCAGTCCGACAAGTGTCAGACCGTGGTTCAGTCCACCGAAGCCGGCTGGACGGTGACCTATTACCTCACCGGGAAGACTGCCAAGGCGTTCCATGCCAACATCTGCAGCAAAGCTAAAGGCGAAAAAGTCACGGTCACCGGCACGCTCCAAGAAAAGGACGGCAAGGAAATGCTGAAGGCTTCCAAGATTGAAGAAGTGAAATAACTGACTGCTGTCGTTTGTTCCCCCACCAACCGCCGCTGGAAATCATTTCTGGCGGCGGTTAAATTTTACGCAGTCATCGTATTTCACGCCCTGGCCGCCAAAGATGTCCAGCGCAGAGCCAATCGTCAGGTCAACTTTCCCCTGCCCCAGCCGCGTGACTTCCGCCAGGTCCGCCAGCGAATTTGCGCCACCAGCATATGTCACCGGAATCGGCGTCCACTCGCCCAATTTCCCGACCAGTTCACGATCAATGCCCCGGCACAAGCCTTCCACGTCCACGGCATGAATCAAAAACTCGGCGCAGAACCCGGAGAACTTCCGGAGCGTTTCCGCGTTCACGGCCAATTCCGTGAATTTCTGCCAGCGGTCGGTGACGACGTAAAAATTTTCCCCGCGTTTGCGGCAGCTCAAGTCCAGCACCAGCCGGTCCTTTCCAATGACCTTGACGAGTTCTTCCAGCCGCGCCCAATCCACGCGGCCTTCGCGAAAAACCCAACTCGTGACGATGACGTGCGACGCCCCGGCATCGAGCCAGCCATGGGCATTCGACGCATTCACGCCGCCGCCAAGATGAAGCCCGCCAGGAAAAGCCGCCAGCGCCGCCAGCGCCCCGGTTTCGTTGCCCGCTCCCAGTTGGATGACATGCCCGCCCGTCAAGCCGTCGCGCCGGTAAAGCTCGGCAAACCAGGCGGCGGATTTCTCGGAAACAAAATTGGTGCGCAAACCGTCGTTGCCCAGCGTGCCGCCGACGATTTGCTTCACCTTGCCTTCATGCAGGTCAATGCACGGACGAAACATGTTCTCAGGCTAGATTCGCGCGCCCAAAATGCACACTAAAAAATCGGCGCCGTGAACGGCGGCGGAACGATGATGAAGTCACACGCCGGCCAGTTTTTTGCGAAATTCCGCGCAGGCATCGGCAATGTCCACCGCGTTGAGGATGGCAGAGACAACACAAATGCGCCGCGCGCCCGCCACCAGCACGTCGTCCAAGGTCTGAAGATTGATCCCACCTATGGCAAACCACGGAACAGTCACCTGCGCCGCCGCCCACCGGACGTAGTCTAGCGTCACCGGCTGGGCGGTCGGTTTGGTGCCGGTGGCATAAATCGGTCCGATGGCAATGTAATCCGCCCCAGCGTCGAGCGCGCGTTGCGCCTGCGCGGGAGCGTGAGTGGACAAACCAATCAGGGTCCTGACCCGGGCGTCTTGGATTTGGGAGACATGGGTGTGGCCGGCGTCGAAAAAATCTTCCTGTCCCAAATGGCAGATGTCAGCCCCGACTTCACGCGCGATGTCCAAATGATCATTGATGACAAAGCCGACGTTCGCGCGGCATGTGACGGCAAGAACTTTTTCCGCCATGCGCCGGATGTCATCTGGCGGAGAATTTTTGGCACGGAGCTGAATCAAATCGCTGCCGCCATCGCAGAGTTGTTGTGCGATCAGTTCCGGCGCGCGGCCATGCAAATAGGCCGTGTCCACGAACGTGTAAAGTTGGCAATCCGCGAGCGGTTTCACAAAGACAGTTTAATCAAACAAACGGGAGAAAACAGAGGAAACAAAGGCGGCAAGTGGATTTCCGTCATCAAAATTGCCGGGCCGGTTCGAGTCGCGGCTCTGTGAACCCTGTGTGCTTCTGTTCGGGAAAAAATCAACGCGTCCGCTCAAACGCCAGCCGCCAGAACCAGTCACTGCGGGAGGCGAGCGCCACGAGCGAAGCCTGAAGCGAAGGGCTGAGCATGCCGCGCTGAAGCCAACTGGCCCACGCGAGACGGCGGGCAAATGCCGCGTCACAATCGCGGGCAATTTTCCGGCGCGCTTCGCTCCAGGAACTATCGCCCCGGCTCCACGCGCTGAGCGGCG
>JAJXXI010000681.1 GCA_021781185.1 bacterium | reverse complement strand
GTCGCCTTTGACCGCCCGCCCGCGCTCGCCGCCACGACGCATCCCGATGCCTTGCGCGCTGTCGCGAAACTTTGCTTCGAGGCCGGCGCGCGCAAAGTCGTGGTGGCGGACAACCCCATCAATTCACCCACCGGCTGTTTTCTCAAGAGCGGACTGACCGCCGTCGCCTCCGACATGAATCTGGATTTGATGTATCCCGAGTCCTCCTCCTTTGCGCCCTTGTCGCTCGACGGCGAAATTTTGAAGGAGTGGACGTTTTTTAACGCACCGTTCAAACACGCCACCAAGGTGATTGGTCTCGCGCCCTGCAAGGACCACAATTTATGCCATGCCTCAATGACCATGAAAAACTGGTATGGCCTGCTGGGCGGCCGCCGCAACCAGTTTCATCAGCACATTTACAGCATTGTCTCCGATTTTGCGCTGATGATGAAGCCGACGCTGGTCATCCTCGACGGCATGAACGTGCTGACGAGCAACGGCCCGACCGGCGGGCGGTTGTCTGACGTGAAACCGATGAACACCATCGTCGCCGGCACGGACATGGTGGCCGTGGACGCCTACGGCTACACGCATTTGCTTGAACGCGACCTGACTGAACTGACTTATATCCAGAAGGCAGTTGACCGCGGCCTCGGCAATAAAAACTGGAAGGACACGCTCTATAAAGAGGTGCAGGCGTGAACCAATTTTCCATGACTGGCACGGCGGGCGTCCTCGCGAGCCGAACGGTTGCACTCCAAAACGGCTCACGAGGATGCCCGCCGTGCCAACCAAACTTTACTTCGCGGGATTTTTTAACCATCGCTGCGTTTCGGAGTGAGTTAAAATGAAACGGCTGCTCACACTCCGAAACACCCGCCGTGTCGCGCAGGTTTTCTTTTTCACCCTGTTCCTGTTTTTCGTTTTCGTCACCGACCTGCGCTATCTCAAAGGCTATCCGGTCTCGCTGTTCCTCGAGCTCGATCCGCTGGTTTCTTTCGCCACGGCCATCACCACGCACACGGTTTACATGGGGCTGATGTGGAGCCTGCTGCTGATTTTGCCGACGCTGCTCTTCGGCCGGATTTTCTGCAACTGGATTTGCCCCTACGGCATCCTCCATCACGTCACCGGCTGGCTGCTGGGCAAGCGCCGCGCCGAGGAACGCGAGCGCATCGAGGCCAACCGCTACAAGAAACTTTATTCACTCAAATACGTCATTCTCATCGCCATGATCGCAGCGGCCATCGGCGGCACGCTGCAAATCGGCTGGCTCGATCCCATCTGCCTGTTTCACCGCTCCATGAGCACGGTCATTCTGCCGGCGATCAACTTGTTTTTCCCGTCCTCGATTTATGTCCGGCAATATTTCCACGTCGGCGCGTGGATTATTGGTTTTCTACTACTGTTCCTCGTCGGCATGAACGTCATCATCCCGCGCTTCTTCTGCCGCGTGCTGTGTCCGCTGGGTGCGTTTCTCGGCACCTTGTCCTCGGTGGCGCTCTGGCGGATTGACCGCGATCCGACCAAATGCGTGGACTGCGATCTCTGCCTGAAAAGCTGCGAAGGCGCGTCCGACCCGCACACGCAGCTCCGCAAAAGTGAATGCTTCGTCTGTTTCAACTGCATTGAAGACTGCCCCGAAGACGCGATCTCGTTCAAGTTCATGCCGTCGCTCAAACGTGAAGTCACCGTGCCCGAAGTGCCCGGCCGCCGGGCGTTTCTCGGCACGTTGATCGGCCTGGGCTTTTACGCGTTTGGCCGCACGTCTGGCGCGAGCGCGCGGAATTACGACAAGAAAGTCATCCGCCCGCCCGGTTCCGTGGAAGAAATTGATTTTCTGGACCGCTGCATCAAATGCGATCAATGCATTCGCACCTGCCCGACGAACGTGTTGCAACCCGCGCTGATGGAATCCGGCATTGAAGGCATCTGGACGCCGATCCTCAACATGAAGATCGGCTTCTGCGAGGTGAACTGCACGCTCTGCGGTCAGGTCTGCCCCACCGGCGCGATCCAGCGGATTACCATCGAGGAAAAAACCGGCACCGGCCCGTTTGCCAAGGAAGGGCCGATCAAGCTGGGCACCGCCTTCTTCGATCGCGGCCGCTGCCTGCCGTGGGCGATGGAAACACCCTGCGTCGTCTGCGAAGAAGTCTGCCCCGTGTCGCCCAAGGCCATTTTTTCGCGCGAAGTCACCATCATCAAGCGTGACGGAAATCCCATCACGCTGCGTCAACCCTACATGGATCCGGCGCTGTGCATCGGCTGTGGTATTTGCGAACACGAATGCCCCGTGACCGACGAAGCCGCCGTCCGCGTCACCGCCATCGGCGAAACGCGCTCGCGCGACCGCCGCCTGCTGATGGACGGCGGCGTGACCAGTGCCGTGACGGATCTCGGAAAACGGGAACGCTAAACACCGCTACAAACATGCCTTCCGGACTACGCCCCCGAACCTGCCGCGCCTGCGGCAAAAAATTTGATTATCCCGTCAAAGGCGGCGCCGCCACGCGACACCATTGCGAGGACTGCGTAACCGTTCCCGCCGGAACGCGGAAAGTTCTGGAACGACTCAGCAGCCGCGTGTCGCAATTGGAAAACCAACTCCGCCAACTCCAGGCCAAGACCTCTCCCGCAAGCCACAAGATTATTTCGTAGCCGACGTTGCATCGGACTGAAAACTGAAGCCGGCGCGCCAGCGCGGACCGGCAGGATGAAAGGAAAACCTCGTTTGAAGTTCAATGCACCGATGAGATCTGAACCTGGACTTCCATCTTGCGCTCCAGCGTGCCGCGGT
>JAJXXI010000041.1 GCA_021781185.1 bacterium | reverse complement strand
GCTTGGGGCACCAAGGGCTGAACGTGTTGCCAGAGTTCATCAGAAACTTCCCACGATTGAGTTTTGGCCATGCCGACAGCATAAACACAGTTTCATATCACACAACTGTTATTTACGGATAAGCTCTAAAGCTCAAGCCGCGCTTTGACAGGTTTTGCCTCGGATAGTATCCATGTGGATACTGTGTGACCGATCCGACCAAAGCCCAACGCCGCGTGCTGGATTTCATTCAGAGCGAACTGCATGCCGGCCGTTCAGCCCCGACGCTTCGGGAAATCGCGGAACGCTTCGGTTGTGCCGGCCACCGGGCGGTGGCCGTTCATCTGGCGGCGCTCAAGCGCAAAGGCTTTATTGAATCGGATGCCGGCAAGGCCCGTTCCCTGCGGGTCACCTCGCCGCTGCAAAAGCTCTGCGGTCGCGTCATGGATATTCCATTGTTCGGCACCATTCCGGCCGGTTTCGCCCAAGACAAGGAGCAAGAGGCGGAAGGCTGTGTGTCGGTGGATGTGTCGAGCATCGGATTCAAGCCCACGCGGAACCCGTTTGCTCTGCGCGTGACCGGCGAGTCCATGATCGGCAAGCACATCCTCGACGGCGACATCGTGGTTCTGGAGCACGGGGCCGGATCCACGCCATGACGACGTGGTCGCCGCTCTGATTGACGGCGAAAGCACGGTGAAAACATTTCTAAAAAGGAACGGCAAGCCGTATCTCAAGGCCGAGAACCCAAAATATCCCGATCTGTTGCCCGCGCACGGATTGATGATTCAGGGCGTGTTCAAGGCGCTGATCTGGCGCGCAAAGGAGTGATCCTGTCATCCAAAGCCGCAAGCGTCTTCGCCGAGCTTCATCGCCTTTTCCCGCGCGGTCACGCCCTTCGTGACGGGCTCGCAGTTTGGGCAACAGGTCGGCTTTCTGGTGCATGCTCATGTTCATGGACACCAGTTTGCCCGGTGTCCTTTTTCAATGAGTCAACGATGTTTTTTGTCGCCTCGCAGCCCCAACCGCTCGGTGTCATTTAATTTGAGTCAACGCGCTGCGTGGCTGGATTGTCGAATTAACTTGCCGCCTACGTTAGCCCGCGCAAAATAGATGCCTGATGGCGCGTAACGAAATATATTGGCTGCCGGTGACTTCACCCACAGTGAAGACTCTCCGCCCTTTGAATTGGCTTCAAATAGCAGAGCATCAAATATCGGCAGCAAATTGCCAATTCACTCGCACGCAAATCATTCCAAGCTGTTTGTTTTAAGCATGATGGGCCCATAGCTCAGCGGTTAGAGCAGGCGACTCATAATCGCTTGGTCCTCGGTTCAAATCCGAGTGGGCCCACCAATCTTCCGAAACACAACCCTATCAGCCGCCATCTCGATTTTCTTGGTTTTGTGTGGCGAAAATCGAGTCTAATTGCAGCCAGATGCCACTGGGGAGCGGCTTGATTTGCCCACACTTTGCATTTCCAAAGCAGCACCCCGCTACATTCAAGAAAAGGATGGTGGGGCAGTTTGAAATTTGATTTCATTTCGGGCCCGTTTCGGGCGACCATTTGGCATGGCAGAAAGGAATAAAACATCAAAGAAGACCATAAGCCGAAAACCGCACCGCCACGCATTCCTGTCCGCCGACCACCCTGCTGGATCTGCATCTGGCGCTCCATTTGAAACGCCGCGTCAAACCTCGACCACCAAATCGGCTTTCTGGGACGCAACTGGCCTATCTCCCCAACCAAACGCACAAGCATCATGCAGATCCATCATCCGCTGCGCCAGTTCTGGGCGGTCACCAAACCCCAACACCGCCGCCCATTAATTGGCCAGAAATCCTCGGAACTTACTCCCTGTAAAATTGGTTCCTTTTGAACCCGCGCAGAAAACCCATTTTGAACTCCCGCCGACAATGGAGTGGATTCTGTCGCGATTCTTGATTAGTTATGACATGATGGAAAAGCGCATTAAATTTCAATTAGACTGGGGTTTCTCCTATGACTAAATATCGAGTTCTCTGTGCCCGGCTTGTGCAGGAGACGATGTGTTTCTGGTTGGCGACATGGATTGTGGTGGGCCCGGCTGTGTTCGCATCGGCGCAAGTGACCGAAACGAATGACGTCTTCACACCGGCCAAGGCGGGTTCGGTGACACTCGGTGGACGCCTTGGCGAAAAAATGGCGCTTTGCGTGAAGAACCGGTTGTTGGCTCAGGACATTGCCTTACTGGTGGCGCCGTATCGGGAAAAGACGGAAACCGGCGGTGCCGACTGGCGTTGTGAATATTGGGGCAAGTGGTTTACTTCGCTGGCGTTGGCCGAAGCCTATCACTCCGCGCCAGCCATCCGCGAGAAACGCGATGCCGCAGTAAAGGCACTGCTGACGACGGCAGCACCTGATGGTTATCTGGGAACCCGGCAGCCAAAATATCGGCTGGACGGCTGGGATGTCTGGGGTTGCAAGTATGTATTGCTGGGATTAATCGCGGATTACGACCGAACCCACGATGCGGCGGTGCTGGCGGCGGCGCGCCGGGAGACTGATGTCTTGATTGACGAACTGGGTCCGGGCAGGACGGACATCGCCGATGTCGGAGAATGGAATGGCTTGCCCGCTTCTTCCGTGCTGGAGCCGGTGGTGCTGGTTTATGAACGGACGGGCGATCCCAAATATTTAAAATTTGCCGAATATATTGTTGCCTGCTGGAGCGCGCCCTCCAAACGGCTGCCGGCCGGAATGAGGTTGGTCGAAGATGCCCTGGCGGGCAAACACCCGGCCCAAATGTGTGCTCCGAAGGCGTATGAGAT
>JAJXXI010000127.1 GCA_021781185.1 bacterium | reverse complement strand
ATGTCCACTTTCGTATGAAGTGGACACAAACATTGATTCCGACGCTCCGCGAAGCTCCGGCTGACGCGGAAATCGTTTCTCACAAATTGCTGCTGCGCGCCGGCTTGATCCGCAAGCTGGCGGGCGGAGTTTACACCTTTCTCCCGCTCGGCCTGCGTGCGCTGCGCAAGGTGGAGCAGATCATCCGCGAGGAGATGGACCGCGCCGGCGCCAATGAAGTGCTCATGCCCGCGCTCCAGCCGCCGGAGATCTGGGAACAGAGCGGTCGCGCGGAAACGGCCAGCAATGTGTTGTTCAAGGTCAAGGACAGCTCCGGCCGCCAATGGTTTTTGAGCCCCACCGCCGAGGAGGTCATCACCACGCTGGCGGCGAATGAGATCAATTCCTACCGCCAGTTGCCGAAGAATTTTTACCAGATCAGTCTGAAATTCCGCGATGAAATCCGCCCGCGCTTCGGCCTGATGCGCGCGAAGGAATTCATCATGAAGGACGCGTATTCGTTCGACACCACAGACGAAGGCGCAATGGCCAGCTACCAGAAAATGTATGACGCCTACACGCGCATCTTTGCGCGCTGCGGGCTGAAAGCGTTTCCCGTGGAGGCCGACACCGGCGTCATCGGCGGCAATTACTCGCACGAGTTCATGGTGCCGGCTGAAACCGGCGAAAACGATGTGGCGTTCTGCGAGGCCTGCGGCTACGCGGCGAACATCGAGAAGGCGACCAGCGGAATTCCCAAAACGGCGGCGCGGGAAATCGGCGCGGCTGTGGAAAAATTTGCCACGCCCGGAGTCGTGACAATTGAGGCGTTGAGCAAGGAGCCTTACAAGGTTCCCGCCAATCGCCAGATCAAGACGCTCGTTTACATCGCCGACAGCAAGCCGATCGTCATTTTGATCCGCGGCGACGACCAGTTGAACGAGACGAAGCTTTTGGCGAAGACCGGAGCCGTTGCCGCGCGGCCGGCCACCGTGGACGAAATCCTGCCGTTGCTCGGCGCGAAGCCGGGTTCGCTTGGAGCGGTGGTGAATGTTCCGGCGGATGTGAAGGTTTACGCCGACGAGCGTCTGCAAGGCGCCAACGACATGACGACTGGTGCGAACGAAGATGGTTTCCATTTGAAGAACGTCTCCATCGAGCGCGACATCAAGGTGACGGCGTGGTTCGACCTGCGCACCGTTTCAGCCGGCGAGCCGTGCGTGAAATGCGGCAAGGCGTTGAAAATTCGCCGGGCGATTGAGGTGGGCCACGTTTTCAAACTGGGCACGAAATACAGCGAGGCGCTGAACGCGACGTTTCTGGACGTGGACGGTTCGCGCAAACCGCCGTTCATGGGCTGCTACGGCATCGGCGTCACGCGCACGTTGCAGGCGATCATTGAGCAGGGAAACGACAAGGACGGCGTCATCTGGCCGTTGAATGTTGCGCCGTATCAGGTGTGCATCACGCCGCTCGCCGTCGCGCCGGAGAGCGCGGCGATGAAGCTGGCGGAGAAATTTTATGCGGAACTGACGGCGCAGGGCGTGGACGTGATCCTCGATGACCGCGACGAGCGCCCCGGCGTGAAGTTCAAAGACTCCGAACTGGTCGGGTTTCCCATCCGCATCGGTCTGGGCGAAAAATCGCTGGCGAAGGGCGAGGTGGAAATCAAGCCGCGCACCGGAGCCATTCAATTCGTTAAAACGGAGGCGGCGGTGGCGGCAGTTTTGGAAATGATCAAGGCCGGCAACGTCGCCCAGCCGTGAAAGGATTCAGCGGGGAAGCGGGTGGAAGGTGAACTGCGCGGGCTGTTTCGCCGCCGGATCAATTTCCATGACGTAATACCCGCCGTCGTTCAGCAACTGGCAGCCGGAAAGGGCAGGGCACAGACGCACCCGGAACGGACGCCAAAGGTGCGCCTCATGCAGCGCGCTGGAGAAGCGTTGCACGGATCTGCCCAAAAAATTGATGCGGGGAATGCCGGCCAGCAGCCGGCTTTTCCACAAAATCAACCGCGTGTGCAGATGACCGATGATGGTTTGTTCCACCTGATCAAGCTTCCGGCGCACCGGTTCCTCGCGCCAGAGAAAAGGGAGCGCCGTCGGATCGTGACAGAATAAAATCACGCGCTGCTCCGGTTGGAGTGTGTCAAACGCGGCCCGGATTTCGACCAGGTGCGCCTCCCGCAAGCGCTGCCATTCCGGCCATTCGTCCGGCAGGGTGTCGCCTTGATGCGCGGGCAAAGCGAGCAGGGAGGAGTTGACGCCAACGAGCCGATAATGCCCGACCGCCAGTTGCCAGAACGGCTGCAATCCCAACTGTTCCGTGGCGCAGCGCCAACTGGCCAGGCGCATGCCGCCATTGCCGCCGAAAGTGCCCAGTTTTCCCAGTTCGTGGTCGCCCATTACAAACCGGGCGCGCCCGCCATACCGTTCGTGAAGTTTTCCCAGGCATTCCTGGACGCTTTGCGCGGCGGCACCGTGGCTGACTCCTACGAAACCGGTGTCGCAGGTGTAATCGCCATTGGCCACGAGAAAGTCCGCGTTCACCTTGCGGCTTAAAAAACGGTCGAGCTGCCGGCCTTGTTCCAGCGGATGACGCATCCAGAAATAGTGCCGGTAAATGCTTACGAGTGCGCGGAGCAGGGGATGACGAATGGCGCGCAATTCATAGTCGTTGCCGCAGGCGCGCTCCGCGTCAGCGGCGTAGTGAATATCGCTGATGATGACGACGGATTTCCGTTCGGGCGGGCTGGCGGTGGCGGTGGCGGGCATTGAATTCATTTTGATCCGGCTGGTAAATCGCGGTCTTTTGAAAA
>JAJXXI010000363.1 GCA_021781185.1 bacterium | reverse complement strand
CGAAAATCGCGCGGCAGTTTGCAGCCAAATCCTTTTCATCCAGGTTGAAGCGCCGGATTCCGGGCCGGTTCACGCGGGGGACAATTTCCGCCTCAAACCACGGGAGCAGGACGGCGTCATGATTGCCGGGCGGAACCGAGGCGACGAGTTCGCCGAATTTTTTCCAGTCGGCAATCTTGTAGTGTTCACGGATTCTTTCGCGGGCGAGCGAGCCGTTCTTGAAGCAGATGAGCGTCATGTAATCGCCGGCGGGGGAGCCGAAGACATGGCCTTCGCCGTTTTCGTCGGTCAGGCATTTCTGCATGGTGCCGAAAAAGGTGTCGCTGGTGCCCAGACTGATGGCCACCTGGCCGGGCTTGGTGAGGCCGAGTCCGACGACGCTGGCGGGGTTATCACCGGTCCAGACCGTGGCGACCGCCTCGGGATTGAGGCCGTATTTGCGGACGAAATAGGCGCTCACCGGGCCGATGACACGGCCGGAATCCGCGAGCGTCGGCAGCTTCTTGACGAGGCCCGGCGCGGTGGCCTTGAGCGCGTCGTGGTTCCAGATTTTTTTCCGGATGTCCATGAGGTTCATCCCCGCGCCGTCACCGTAGTCAATCGGCGCGATGGTGCCGGCCAGCAGCGAGGCCATGAACGAGCTGACGAGCGCGATGCTCGCGGTTTTTTCGTAGGCTTTCGGCTCGGTCTTGTAAAACTTGCGGATCTGCGGACCAGTGAAACGCTCGAAGGTGTCGGAGCCGGTGCGTGAGGCGGTGAACTTGATGCCGCCGAGTTTTTTGCGGATCTCGGCGCATTCCTTGGCGGTGGAGGAATCCATCCAGATGGGCGAGGTCTTGCGGGCAAACACGCCTTCCAGATTGGCGACGAGGTCTTTCTTGGGATCCAGGTTGGCGAGCGCTTCGAGCGCCTTGTCATTCAAATAAACGGAGCCGTGCTGCTGGCCACTGCCGCTGACGGCGATGATTTTACCGAGGGCGACCTTGTCCTTTTTCATCTGCGCAAACAGCAGGTCCAGCGCGGCGGCCCAGAGCAGCGGGGAGCTGTGTTTGACGAGCGGATCGCGTCCGGGCAGCACGCCGTTTTTGGTTTTGAACTGCGGCAGCGCCTGGTCAAAGTTCAGCGATTTTTCGTAAACGACCTTGTGCGCGTCGAGATCAATCACCACTGCGCTCAAGCTTTGCGTGCTGGAGTCAAGTCCGAGAAAAAGTTTGCCCATATGATTAAATTGTTTTGTCCGCGACGAATTCGGATAATCATACCTGCTGGCCCGGCCAAAGAAAAGCACGTTAAAAACAAAGCTTTGAGCATCCCGCTCCTTCCAGCCTGGCAGCCAGATTTTCATCCGACTTGTCATGTCCCCGGCTTTCGCCGATTTTTCAGGCATTCAACCGAATAAAGCCATGCAAAACCGCCCTCCTTCACCCAGCCGGCTCCTGGCCGGGATGCTGCTGTTGCTCACCGCAGTTCACGCCACGCCCATTGACCGCCACGCGCTCGTCACACGCCACGACGTGGTATTGACGAATTTCGACACGGCCAATCCGCTTTCGGTGGGCAACGGCGGATTCTGTTTCACCGTGGATGCGACCGGCCTGCAGACGTTTCCCGAGGCGTTTGAGAAAACGACGCCGCTCGGGACGCTCTCGGACTGGGGCTGGCACACGTTTCCCAATCCGCATCACTGGAGCATTGACACGTTTCAGTTCAAGGAATTTCCCGACTTGAACGGCCGGTTGGTGCCTTACGCCGATGTCCCGCATAATCAAACCACGCCAGAAATCAAATGGCTGCGGGCCAATCCCCACCGGCTGGATCTGGGGCAAATCGGTTTTGTGCTCAAGCATGCAGACGGTTCGCCCGCCAGGACGGACGATTTGACGGACATCCGGCAAAAACTGGACCTGTGGAATGGCAACATCATCAGCCACTTCAAATTCGATGGGGAACCGGTGGAGGTGGAAACGGTTTGCGATCCGAAGCTGGATGCAATTGCCGTGCATGCCGTTTCGCCGCTCGTAAAACAAGGCCGGCTGGCGATTCAAATTCATTTTCCCTACGGCACTGGCGACGTGAAAACCATGGACTGGGATCATCCCGCTGCGCACGAAACCACCCTCACGCGGGATCAAGCCAACGTCGGCCATTTTGCCCGCAAGCTAGACAGAGACACTTACGTCGTGGATGCGAAATGGTCATTGGGCGCGAGCATCACGAATACAGCGAAGCATGAGTATGTGATAGGCTTCCCCTCCACCTCACCGGAAACAGACCCCGCCAGGGGAGAATCATCCACCCTGGAACTCGTCTGCGAATTCGCGCCCGAAGCAAACGCCCGACTGACCAGTTTTGAGCAGGCCCGCGCCGAGGCTCAAAAACATTGGAACCATTTCTGGCTGACGGGCGGCGCAATTGACTTTTCCGGCAGCAAAGATCCGCGCTGGTTTGAACTGGAGCGCCGCATCGTGCTCTCGCAATACCTCACCGCCATCCAGGACGCCGGCGAATATCCGCCGGCGGAAACCGGGCTGACTTACAATTCGTGGGAGGGCAAGTTTCATCTCGAAATGCACTTCTGGCACGAGGCGCACTTCGCGTTGTGGGACCGCCTGCCGCTGCTGGAAAAATCGCTTGGCTGGTATCAAGCCATTCTGCCGCGCGCGGAAGGCACGGCCAGGAAACAGGGCTACGCCGGGGCGCGCTGGCCGAAGATGACCAGCCCCAGCGGCGCGGAATCGCCCTCGCCCGTCGGGCCGTTTTTGATCTGGCAGGAGCCGCATCCGATTTTCTACGCGGAACTCTGC
>JAJXXI010000665.1 GCA_021781185.1 bacterium | reverse complement strand
GCACTAATCCGGAACGATGTAGTTGAAAAGTGGTCACCGATTGGGAATTGATTGGTGGTAGATGAAAACAACACCATCGTCGGGCACACGCCCGGTTCACCAAAGGGTGGCTGGGGAATTTGAAGTCAAAGGGGCTGGCAAATCGATCACGATCGGGTTCACCGATCAGCGGCTCAGTCCCCATGCGGGCAGTGCCACGTTCTGGGGGGTGGCTGCGGTCGCTGGATTGGTGTCGCCGGCTGGCCGCCGCGTTGCCGCAGCCGCCACCGATGGCCAACAACCATTTGCTGCCGCTGGAAAAAGCCCAGGCGTTCATGCACGGCCTGCTCTGTGACGCCCGCAAGCTGACGCATGGGGCCTATCTGCGCCGCGATCCAGTGGTGCCCGAGTTGATTGGGGTGCGGCGGGTGGCCAGCCAGTCGGTGTTGTCGCGGTTCTTTCAGGGGTTTGGTTCAGCGGGCGCCAATTTGCATGGTTGCCGTCCGCTCTGGCATTGGTGCCTGAACCCGCAAGGAAGGTTATACGCTGGACTTGGATTCGACGCGGCTGCTGCACGAGGATGGTCATCAGGAAGGCGTGGCCATTGGTTACGCCCGGCAGGGGCTCAAGCCGTGTCCGCAGCCGCTGTTGGCGGTGATCGCCGAGGTGCGACTGGTGGCCCAACTGTGGTTGCGGCCCGGCAACACGGCCTGTGGCGGCAACGTCACCGCCTTCTTCCTGGACTTGTGGGAAAACCTGCCCACGCATCTCCGTCTGCGGGGTGTGCGCGCCGATGCGGGCTTTTGCCTGCCGGAACTGCTGGCGTTATGGGAAGGGTTGCGGCTGCCGTATGTGGTCGTGGCCCAGTTGAGCCAGCCGATTCAAAAACTGATCAAAGGGGGTTTGGTCTGGGCGAGGACGGAGGTGCCGGGCACCGAGGTGGCGGAACTGGAATATCAATCGATGAACTGGCCCCATCCGCGCCGGCTGGTGCTGATCCGCCATCGCGTGCGGGAGGACGAAGGGCGCGTGGGCAAACGATTGCTGGAGGTGCCCGGCTATCGCTTTCAAGCGCTGGTAACCAGCCTGTCGGCGAGCACGCATCCGCCCCTGGCCGTGTGGCGTTACGACCCTGGCCGGGCCGACTGCGAAAACGTCATCAAGGAACTCCAGTCCGGCTTTGCGTTGCCGACCTTATGTCTGGAAAAGTTTTGGGCCAGCGCGGGCGGCGTTGAGCCTGGCCGCCCTGACTTATAACCTGACCGTCTTGTTCCAACGGCATCTGGGCGGGCAACCAAAGGTGACCATTCACTCCCTGCGCTTTTGGCTCTTTGTGACGGCGGGCGTGTCGAGCTGTCCGCAGGGCAAAACCACCCTCAAACTCGCGGTCCCTAAACGTGAACGGGACTGGTGGAGCCGCCTATGGGAGAAAATCCTCAGCCCTTTTCCCAACTGCAATGCAGTCGAAAATCGCCCGGCATTCACCAGCTAAATCAGCATGAAAAATCAATCTCTATTGCAGCGTTCGAGGGCCAACGCGCCGGAACTCGCCGCAGATGCCGGCGAAGTCGAATGGCCAATTACCCGTCGGCGGTGTTGGTGGCGCAAGTTTGCCGATTCCGCGAGCCAAGCGCTCGCAACCATGGCCGATCCGGCGGAACGGCGCGTTCAGGAGCAGGAATTTCTGCAGACGTTGGCGCGTGTGCGGCGGCAGAATTATCTGGCTGGCAAACTCGCTCTCGATAGGGAAGGCCGGGAACGGGAGCGGGTGAAAACGCAGCGGGATGACCAGATCCGGAGGCAGTTTGCGAAAGAATATGAACCCATGGGCCGTCAATTCAATCACTTATTCATGGCCGATTCGTTTGCCAGCCCGGATTTTAGCTCACAATTGATGGCGTGCCACCATGCTGAATCACTGTTGCGGGATGCGATGCTTGCCCCCTCGGCGCCGCCGGTTCCTGCCTGTGTGAAAATCACCCATCAAACGGAATCAAGGCGAATCAAACTCAATTTGTGTCGTTGAGCATTCGTGTCGCGCCGAAAAACACTTATTTCCGCCGGGAAAACCTTGTGAATAACTCGCCATCAATTGGCTTCATCCAATCAATTTTGAACGCTTTTGATTGCGCCAGCCGCTTGCATCCGACTCCTTCGGCAAGGGTTGGCGCCGCTTTGCCGCCAAAAATTTGGGGGCAGATGGTGAGGTTTATTTCATCCACCAAGTCGGCCCGGAACAGGGCTTCATTCAGATCTCCCCCCCCTTCGCCCAGGAGCCGTAGGATGTTCCATTTGGCCCGGAGCCATTCCAAGGCGAGGCGGAAATTGATTTCCTTCCGCCCGCAGATTTTGACTTCGTCGGCCAGTTTCTGAAGCTGTCTCAGCCGGCTCGCTGAAGCCCGTGCGGTGGTCAGGATGATGATGGGCGAGAACCGGGTTTGAAATATTTTTGCCGCCGGATCAATCGACCCGCTGCCGCTCACCACGATGCGAGCCGGATGCTCGGCGAGATGATGCTTGAGCCGGCAACGACGGAATTTCTCGCCGCCGTTATCCAAAATGCTCTCCGAGATTTCCACCGTCCGCGCACCGCACATCACCGCATCCGCCGTGGCTCGAAGTTCGTAAAGATGGGCCAAATCCCGCTTGCTGCCGAAGGCATGAACCGACCGGTTGGCGGTGGCGATTTTCCCGTCAGCCGTCATCGCCATGTTGACGAAAACGAAGGGTAGTTTTCCGCGGTTGTTTTTCATGGTCAGGTCACAAAATTAGCATGGCGTCGCCATAACTGAAGAACCGGTAACGCTCGCGAATGGCTGCTTGATACG
>JAJXXI010000029.1 GCA_021781185.1 bacterium | reverse complement strand
GAGCGCGGATCCGTTCGCCAGGCAGCTCGTCGAGCCCATTGTTGCGCTACCGGCTGCGCAGGCGAAAGAAAAGCGATGCTCGCCACGCCGACACGATGGCCACCTTCAAGTCTGCACCAGTTGCCAAGGCCAAGTCTTTCCAGACCCGCACATCCGCCGAGGCCTGCAAGGTCCAAGCGGGCAGGACGGCCCCCGTGGCACTGCAACAAAATGAATCGGGAAACGCTCCCGGCGACTACTGTGCCTGCAATCGCACGCCGGACAACGGGCTGTTGAGCCGGAAAAACAGGCCGGCTTGAGGTGTCATCACCACCGTCACATTGACCGCCAAATTGCTGGCATTGGCGAGCATTCCCCAGTTCCGCAAATCCGATTAACCCTCCAGCACCCAGGACGGCAGGATCGCACCCGAGGCCGTGACGGAGAAAACTTTGGACTGGCCGGCGGCGGACGCTTGTTGCAGCCGCAACTCCGGCGCGGAATGCAAGACCACACCGCCGGCAATCTCCGCCGTGTTGGTGCTTTGCTGCCCGCTGGAATCGTAGGCCGTAACCATAAAATCGCCTTTCGTCGCCGGCGTCAGATCGGACAGGGCAACCTGGTTGGTCTTGCCGGAGAAAACCAGTTGCGGCGGGGAGCCATTGGTGTTGGCGTAATAAACGTCATAGCCCGCCACGTTTGGACTGGCGCTGGGGAGCCATTTTAAAACCGCGCCGCCGCTCGCGGGGACGGATTGGATCCACCGTGTGCCAGGGGGCGCAATGCCGGGCACCGTGTAAGCGACCTCATTGGATGGCAATCCCTCCACGCCGGACGCATCGTGGACGGTGACCACAAAATAATAAGTCGTCCCTTCCACCAGATTGGAAACCGTCGCACTGGCGTTTGTGCCAACTGGAACCTTGATGGTGTATTTGCCGCTCGCAAAGCCATCGCGAACGTTGCAGCCCGCGACATTGGGACTCGCACTGGGATACCGGCCCAACGTAACACTTTGCAAAGCCTCCGCCGGCCATGGCAGCATGGCCAGAACAGCAAGGGACAGCTTCATAAAATAAGCTGCGGCTCTCACGAATGGTCGGGCATTTTCTGGTGCAATTTGTTTTCTGCCCTGAAGCCGCTGCCGGCCGTTGATCACCATTCGTCAAAAAAGACGCCGGGCTCGAACCAAGTGAAAACCATAATTCAACGACTGGCCGTTCCGTCGCACCCGACTGCCTCCTCACTCACATGGAACCGACAAACCACTAACTCTGACAAGGACGGCGCATTAAACAAAAACGCCCCGGCCAATGACAAGCTTAAAACAGTAATATCGCCAATAAAATCAATATAATTACGCATCCACCGCTCCAAGAAGAGCTTAAATTTTAACGGGTGAAAAAACGTCATTCACCGTTGGCAAATTGGACACTCGCCGGACGGCAAAACGGCAGATCATGCAAACCGCGAACACAGACCAACTTGCATTTTTTTAACTGGGAAAACGTCACCGCATTTCTAAATCGGATCGGTTTCCCCATGGGCCATTTCGAGCACGGCCAACCGTTTGCCCCAAAACTCATCGGCACGAATGGAAGGAACGTGATTGTTGCAGACGTTCAGTGATCCGGCAAAAATCAGTTTGCTGACGAGGCGGATTTTTGGGCGTCGAGCGCGGTCAAACCATCCGGATTGGGCACGCAAAGATTAGCTTGAACCCAAATCCGGGCGGTTCATAGTGGTCCCATGAAATCCACCTCCCGGCATTTCACTTCCAAAGGTTTCACCCTCGTCGCCCTGCTCGTCATCGTGGCCGTGCTGGCCATTTTGGCGGCGATACTGCTGCCTGCGCTGGCGAAAGCCAGGCAAAAGGCGAGACGCATCAATTGCGTCAACAACCTCAAACAGGATGGCCTGGCGTTCCGCATCTGGGAAGGTGACCACAATGACCAGTTGCCGATGAATGTGCCGGTGGCCACCGGCGGCACGAAAGAATTCGACACGGGCGCGGACACGTTCCGCCATTTTCAAGTCATGTCGAATCAATTGAGCACTTCAAAAATTCTGGTTTGCCCGGCGGCCCGGCGGCCTGGACGAGTGCCATGCATGTCAAGCAGGGCAATGTCGCTCTCGCCGACGGCAGCGTGCAGGAATACTCCAACGCCGGCCTGCGCAATGCCTTGAGAAACTCCGGCAATCCGACGAACACCTGGCATATTGCATTGCCGGAATAGGCGGCGGTTCCATGGAGAAACTGGCACAGCGGAACCCCTTCATCAACCGCAGTTGCATTTTCCATCGCCGCCAGTTTTAATCGGCGCGTGCAATCCGCCACCAGCACCAGCTTCATTGAAAGAGTTTTCACGCCCGTGCGCTTTGGCATCCTGCTCGGCTTGTTGATCCTTGCGGCATTCCCGCAAGTCCTGCTTGGTTTGGAAACCTTCGTGGCGCGCGACTACGGTTTCTTCGTCATTCCGCTCGCTCATTTCCAACAGGCCTGTTTTCTGCACGGGGAATTACCTTTCTGGGATCCTTACAACCAGTGCGGCGTGCCGTTCCTCGCGCAGTGGAACACCATGCCGCTCTATCCGCCCGCGTTGTTTTATCTCGCCCTCCCGCTCCAGTGGTCCATGGGCGTCTTCAGCCTGCTGCATTTGTGGTGGGCGGGCTTCGGCATGTATTTTCTGGCGTGCCGCTGGACGGGCGGAAACCTGTTCGCTGCCGCGTTCGCGGGAATGGTCTTTGCCTTCAACGGCTTCACGCTCAACCTGATCATGTGGCCGAGCCACCTGGCCACCTGGAGCTGGATGCCGTGGGTGGTGCTGGCCGTGGAAC
>JAJXXI010000277.1 GCA_021781185.1 bacterium | reverse complement strand
GAAGAAATACGTCCGATAAAAAATCTCCGTCAACGGCATGGGCGTCGGGGAGGTGCCAAGATTCTGCACCAGCACCACAAAGCTCAATCCTGTAAGCAGCGTCACCGCCGCAATGATGACATAGCCCGTCAGCGAAAGAAAAAAGGTCCCCAGTTCGCGCCGGAACAGCGTCCAGAAAATCCTCATTCCCCATCCTCCGTCGTCGGTTTGGTCACCTGGATGTAAATGTCCTCCAGCGAATGCCGGCTGCGGGTCAGTTCGCGCAGCAGCCAGCCGTTTTGCCGGGCCAGCGCGAAGATGAGCGGTCGCAGATCCTGCCCCACGTTCGGGGTCAGGGCACAGCGGAAATACAGGCCTTCGCCCGGCGACACGTCAAATTCCGCCACCTCCGGCAGATTTTCCCAGGCGGCGTGCAGCGCGTCCAATGGCGCGGCGATCTCCGCAATCACCTGGCTGCCGCCGGCCATGCGGCGCTGCAAATTCTCCGGCGAATCCGACGCCAGCACGCGCCCGTCAAACATGATCAGCACCCGGCCGCACATCATTTCCACTTCCGGCAGGATGTGCGTGGAAATCAAAACCGTGTGCTTGCCGGCGAGGCTTTTGATCAGGGCGCGCACGGAGCGGATCTGGTGCGGATCAAGGCCGATGGTCGGCTCGTCCAGAATGATCAATTCCGGGTCATGCACCAGCGCATCCGCCAGGCCGACCCGCTGCCTGTAGCCCTTGGAAAGCTGCCCGATCACGCGGCGGCTTACGTCGGTCAGGCCGCATTGTTCCATCACCGTGGCAACCCGTTCCCGCGAAGGCCGCCAGCCGAGCCCCTTGAGCCGCGCGCGGTATTTCAGGTATTCGCGGACGCGCATTTCGGGATAGAGCGGATTGTTCTCCGGCATGTAGCCGATGCGCCGCCGGGTTTCCTCCGAATCATGAAACACATCGAAGCCCGCCACCCGCACGGTGCCGCTGGTTGCCGGCATGAAGCCCGAAAGCACGCGCATCGTCGTGCTTTTCCCCGCGCCATTGGGCCCGAGCAGACCCACGATCTCGCCGCGCGCAACCGTAAACGAAATATCGTCCACCGCCGTGCGTCCCGCGTAGCGCTTGGTCAAATTGAAAACTTCAATCATCAAATCCGTGAACTGTAAACAACGGGCCACAGTGTAGCCGGAAAAATCCGGCTGCGGCCAACAAAAAAGTTCCGGCACCCGGACATTAAACAGGCAACCCGGGGCGGAGTTGCGTTCAAAATTAATCTATCTTTCCCCGGTCACGGCCCGCCTGCGATTGGTGGGCGGTGAACCCGGCCTTGACTTTGCCGTCTGGCGGCGGAAAGAATCGGACGTGAATCCACGCGCCGAAAACTTCTACGCCGCCTGGCGCGAGAACTGCCGCGCCATCAACAGCCTGCACGATGGCGGCCCCACGCCGCCGGAGAAGCTTTTGCAGTCCGTCTGGCAACACCAGCGTCTGCAGCGCGACCGGCTCCAAACGGGCGACGGCCGGCCCGTGCGGGTTTTTCATCCCGGCTTCATCAGCTTGGAAGGCGGGCCGGATTTTCGCGGTGCCGTGCTGCAGTTTGGCGATGACGCGCCAGTCACCGGCGATGTGGAGGTTGATTTGCAGCCGGCCGGCTGGCACGCCCACGGCCACGATAAAAACCCGGCCTTCAAAAATGTCGTGCTGCAGGTCGTCTGGGACGGCGGGAGCATCTATCCTGCCGGCGGCCGGACCGGGATGCCGGCCGCCACGTTGACCAAGCCGGAACCAGCCGTCCTGCGGTTGAAAAAAGTGCTCGATGCGCCGCTGGCCGGACTGGCCCTGGCCCTCGATCATGAATCCGGCTTGCCGGAAGGTTTGCGCGGCAAATGTTCCGCGCCGTTGCGTGGACTGGACGCCGGAAACCTCGCCGAACTGCTGCAGGCCGCCGCCCGGGTCCGGTTTCAGAACAAGGCCGGCGCGATGCTCGCCCGGGCCAAAGTCGCCGGCTGGGAACAGGTGTTGTGGGAAAACCTGTTCCGCGCCCTCGGCTACAAGCACAACGTCTGGCCGATGCAAAACCTGGCGGAAACCAAACCCCGCTGGACGCGCGGCGCCCATTCCGCCTTTGATTTGCAGACGCGGCTGCTCGGCATCAGCAGCCTGCTGCCGGCGGAATTGACCCGCACACAAAAAAGCTCCGACACGTTCTTGCGCCGTGCGTGGGATGTCTGGTGGCGGGAGCGTGAGGATTTCGCCGGCTGGATTCTGCCGCAGGCCGCCTGGAAATTTCACGGCTTGCGTCCGGCCAACCATCCTCAGCGTCGCCTGGCGCTGGCCGCGCACTGGCTGGCCTCGGGAAGCCTGGTTTCAAAGCTCGAAGGCTGGTGCGCGGCGGCTTGGGCGGATGAAAAACTGCTTCCATCGCTGCACGCGATTTTGCAGGTGGAGCGCGATGAGTTCTGGTCATGGCACTGGACCTTCAAGTCCGCGCGCTTGGCGAGGCCGCAACCGCTGCTGGGCGAAGCGCGCGCCACCGATTTGGCGGTGAATGTCGTTTTGCCGTGGCTGTGGGTGCGCTCGCAGGAAGGCGGCAGTGAAAAAATTCAGCGCGAAATCGAGCGGCGGTTTCTGGCCTGGCCGGCGGCGGCGGATAATTCCGTGCTGAAGCTGGCGCGTCAACGGCTGCTGGGAACCTCAAACGCGTGCCGCCTGCCGGGGGCGGCGGCGCAGCAGGGATTGATGCAGGTCGTCCGCGACTTTTGCAAGCACTCGAACGCGATTTGCGCGGACTGCCGGTTCCCGGAACTGGTGCGCGGCTGGCGCGCACCGGCGGTCAC
>JAJXXI010000533.1 GCA_021781185.1 bacterium | reverse complement strand
AAAGCTGGCGTTGCAGTTGGTGGAAAATCGTCGTGAGGTCAGCCATGAAAAACAGACGCGCCGCGCAACTTTCCGTTCAAACAAATCAAAAATATCCCCCAACCAATCGGGGTTTTGAAAGAACCTCACATAATAGGAATATGACGCCTCAATCTTGGGAATGTCTGTTGCGTGTTTCAGAATTGCACCAACTTGGCGCGCAGCTTTGATGGTAATTGGTAACGCGCTGTCAAATTGGGTGTTGTTCCAATTCATTTTTGTAAACCGGAGCATTTATTTATGAAGGCCAATCTATTTATCAGATTCAAAGGCATAGACCACGATAATGATTCAGCGGTAGATTTGGCAGAGCTAGGTGAGTCGCTTACGGGGTTCGATTCGGTCTTCAAAAGTTTTGCAGAGATTTTAAGGATTGAAGGCGGCGTGGAAGTGAAGGCTACGGCCACCGAGAAAGGCTCAATTATCGTTGACCTGCTCATTTCACTCCAATCTCCACACGGCACTATTCCGTTTGAGTCCATAAGCGATTTCATTGCTTTTCTAAAACTTACAGGTTCACCGGCATGTGGGGCTTGTTTCATCATTGGACAAATTGGAAAAAACACTTTGGAAATTGCACAGACAAAGAAAACCCTGACTGTCCCTGCCTCAAATCCTTCACCGGCTAGTTTTCTGCCATGTGCGCCCGCTACGAACACAAAAAGGACGAGGCGAAAATCAAACTGCGCGAAAAGATTTACGTTTTCGGCGCAGTCCCCCGCGCCAACATCCGCCCCACCGATCTTGGCCCGATAATTTTGCCGGCAGACGACGATTTTGTTTGCCGGGAAATGCGCTGGGGCTGGCAAGTGCCGTGGGACAAAAGCCCGCTTATCAATGCCAAGTGCGAAACGCTGCTGGAGCATGTCGGCGCGCTGGCCGGCATCCGCCCAGCGGGCGCGCAGTTCAACAGCATCATTCAATTCAACGCAGGATGCCGTTTTGCCAATGCGTTGGCATATTTTCATCCGTGTGCGAGAGAGCTTAACAGTCTGTTTGATTCCATGCAATCCCGCCAAATACGCCGTGACCAACGCGCGGTTTGCTTCGTTCCACGGACTGCCCGTCGCCACTTTGCCCTTCGCCGACGCCCGTTCCACTTCGCAAATCCACGCGCTATCAAGGAACCATTGTGTTCAAGGGCCGGGCATAAGTTGCATTCCGAAGACTTGCGCAGCGGCTTGTAATCGTTGAATGGATTGTTGACGATATTTTTTCTCGTATGCCTCCAGCCCCTGTTCAACATAATTCCATCCGCGTCGCACCGTCAGGTAAAAGAGCACGGCCAATTTGCGCGCCGCCGCAATGATGGCGACTTGCGCGCCGCGCCGCCCCCGAACCCGCCGCAAGAACCCGCCCAGAGCCAAATATTTGCTGCGCACCAAACTGCGGGCTGCCAGACAAAACATTCTGCCCGCCGGGCCAATGAAGGTGCATTGATGCCGCCGTCGTTTGCCGCTTTGTCGGCTGCCGGGAGCCAGCCCCAGCCAGGCCGTGAAGTGCTTCTCCGTCGGCCACCGACTCATATCATCGCCCACCTCGGCCAGCAACAGCATCACCAGATAGGGCGTCAGTCCCGGTAACTGACTCAAGTCCTGTCCGTAAATGCGGTGCAGGAGCGGTCCCAAATCTTGTTCCGGCGCGTTGTGCGGGCCATACTTTTTTCGGGAACGTGCGACCTTGGGGTTGTCAGCCGCCGAGGCTGTGGCTGGCCGTGTCGCGGCCAAGGCTTCCAGCAGACGGTGAATCTCCAGATCGCACGCCGCCATCTGCGCCTGATAAAACTTCCAACCCTCGTAGGCTTGGCGCAAGGCGAACAGGTGTTCATCCTTGTAATGCCCCTGCAAGGCGCGCAGCATCGCCACGCGCTTGTGCTTGAGCACTTGTCCATCGCAAAGCGCGACCAACTTTTCCGGGTCACGTTCTCCGGCCAGCACTGCCTCGATGATCCGCGAGCCGCTCAGTCCGACGGTTTGCGACAACACTTCGTGAATCTTGAGGTTCATTCGATCCAGCGACTTTTGCATGTGTTGAATGTGCTGGCCACCCATCCGCACATGATCCTGCCGCAACCGCTGGTAATCCCGCAACACGCGAATGCGCTCCGGCGGGACAAACGCCGCGCGCAACAAACCCATCGCATGAACTTGCGCCAGCCATTGGCAATCGCTCATGTCCGTCTCGCCCTGGCACGTTTTTCACATGTGCGCCGTTGACCACCACGACTTCCAATCCGGCCTGCTCCAGCACTTCGTAGATCACCAGCCAATACACGCCCGTGGCTTCCATGGCCACCGCCGCCACACCTTGCGCTTTCAAAAAATCGCGCAGCGCACAAAGCGAGTCGGTCATGGTGTCAAACACTTGAACGGGACCTTCGTGAACGGCGACGTGCATCCGTTCACTGCCCACATCAATCGCCGCGACTCTGCCAACAGCGGTTGATGGTTTTGCAGATGCTTTCTTCATAATTACCTCCATCGTTGGTTGTCCGAACGGCCAAGTGCCCGGGTGGGACTGGGAGAAACGTCTATGCTGTCAAACGGGATGGCCAAACCGGGCCTCACCAAAGAACCAATCGACACCACTCGGAACAAGTCTCGTCAACGGGCTAAAAGCACCAAGCGCGCGCCTGTCACACTGCACCAGGCCGTCGGTAATCGTAGTATATCATGTTCCTTGCCCGGAACCCAGCAGCGCTGCGCTGCTCGGTTCCTCGTCACGAGCGCGCATCCGCTACAAGCCGCAAATGCGACGGGCTTCCGTCTGTGGCACGGCGGC
>JAJXXI010000722.1 GCA_021781185.1 bacterium | reverse complement strand
CAGCGGCTTGGTGGCCTTCACCCAAGCGGGAATCATGGCGTCGGTCTCCGCTTTTTCCCGGATGGCGTTGGGTTTGAGATTCATGTTTTCGCCGGTGTCGGCGAAGACGGAAGTAAAGGTGTTGCTGACCGCCATGGACACCCGGTGCCGCATCAGGGATAATACCCAATGCACGTCGCCCAGATCGCGCCATTTCGTGTCGAAATAGAGCCCGCGCTCATGGATGACTTTCCGCCGAATAAAGATGGAACTGGTCAACACCATGAACCGGAACCAGACACCCTGCGGATGCGGTTTTAGCGCGTGCCGGTGGCAGACGTATTGACCGTTGCCATCGGTAACAATGGTGCCGGCCAGCAGCACGTCCACCTGTGGGTTCGCTTCAAACAAGTCATGCACAACCTTGAGCCCGCCAGGGAGGTATTGTTCGTCACAATTCAGATAGGCCAGGATGTCGCCGGTGGCGCGGCGGTAGCCACGGTTGACGGCGTCATACATGCCGGCATCCTTTTCAATAAAGGCATGCACGCGCGGGTCGTGAGGCAGCCAGTCCTGGGTGCCGTCGTCGGAGCAGGAATCTTGGACGAGGTGTTCGAATTCGATCCCGGACTGGTCAGCCACGGAGGCGACGCAAAGTTTGAGCCAGGCGGAACTGCGGAAGCTGGGCGTGATGATGGAGAATTTCATCCAGTTGGGTGCCCGGCGGTTTACCAGCCGAAATCTTTTTCGTAGCCGTATTTGATTAGCCAGTCGCCTGCGACTTCCTTGAACAGCTTCTTGTCATCGTCATCGAAAACAGTATTCCACTGATTAATGCACCCCTTATTGAACGTCTTACTTCGGGTGTAAAACACCCTTTTAATCAACTCCCGTCTTTCTTTCTGCTTGAGACCCACGCTGATGAAATCCAGAATCCGGTCCACCGCCTGCTTTTGAGCTTTCTCTGAACCGCCACCGTCCTGACCGATCAAGTCCTCGAACCGGATGGTCAGGACTTTATCGGATTGCGTCCACGGGTAAAATTTTTCTGAAAAACAGCCGATGGAATATTCTTCCGGTTCCCGGCTGCCTTTGATGCAGCAGTGCAGCCTTTCCTTGTCGTTTTGCAGGTGGTTGGCAAAGAAGTCATGGAGCCGGTGCTTTTTGTTTGCTCGGGTGATGTAATTGACATTGGAAATCACAACGTCTCGGGGGTCGCGGATCATCAAGATAGGCTTGATGCCATGCTCATCGAGAATGGCCGGGTATTCCTCGCGATAGAAAAGGTGGCTGACCATGAACTGGCCGTTTTGCAGGCGTGCGCACTTCTGTTGAAACAGCGGCAGATCATCCTGCACCCAAAAAGTGCCCGCAAACTGCCTGGATATGCCGGGCAGCAAATACAACAGGCGTTCCAAAAGATGGGTTCCGGATTTGGGAATGCTGTTGGCCAGAATTTTGGGGGCCGCTTTCCAGCCATATTTGGCGGCAATTTTATCAGGTGCCAGCCCCCATAATTTAAGGTTGTTTATTATCTTGGCTATCATCGTTGCAATTGCGGGTTTAATTTCAGATCCGAAACTTTTGGTCAAAAACCGTCTTGAGTATAAACGAATGGGGGGGGCATGCTGTCAATTTTTCAAATGGCAAAATCCGCCAGCGACGCCTGCACAATTTCCAAAACGTCCTGCGAGGCAGCCTCGACGCTCTGGGCGACGGTATCAATGTAGTGTTCCCGCTCTTCCGGCCGGGGCACATCGAATGGATAATTGATAAGCTTGTCCAGTTTGCCGGACCGGGCACGTTGGTAAAGCCCCTTGGGATCCCGCTGCATGCAGATGTCCAGCGGCGCATGCACATAGATCCACGTCAGTTGGTCGCCGAGGATTTTCTTCACCGTGTCGCGCTGGCCGTGCTCGGGGGCCATGGAGGAGGCCACCACGTTGAGCTTCTGGCCGACGGCCAGCCGGGCCACCTCGGCGATGCGCCGGTGGTTTTCCAGGCGGGCTTCAGGAGTGAAGGTCAGGTCCGAATTCAGGCCTTGCCGCATGTCGTCGCCGTCTAGGTAGAAAATGGGAACCTTCCGGTCCAGCAAAGCCCGGTGCAAATTCCGGGCGAGGGTAGTTTTGCCGGCACCGGAGCGCCCGAAGAACCAGAATACCTTGGTCATGGTGATATTAAAAAATGTCAAAACTTGGATTTACCAGAACTGAAACCATTCATGCCGTCCGATGAAAGCCGAATTTACCCGTTAATTTCTAGCCGATCCTGCTATTGCAGAACAATCTTATTTTTCATTTTTTACTGGAAAGTTACTGGAAAGGTTCAAGTGCCACCCGCGCGGAGGCTGTTTGCCGCTTTGGTCCGGCCCGCCGGAAACACGGTTACACCCGGAAGCGCTGCGCCACGGGCAGCCGACGCCCCATGCCAAACGCGCGCGGCGAGACCTTCAATCCGGGCGCGGCCTGGCGACGCTTGTATTCACTGAAATTAATCTTGTTCACCACATCGTTCACCACCGCCGCCTCGAATCCGCGCGCCACGATTTCCGCCTTGCCCAAGTTTTTCACGACATACAAGTCCAGGATCGCGTCCAGCATGTCGTAGGGCGGCAGTGAATCCTGATCCTGCTGGCCGGGGCGCAGTTCCGCGCTGGGCGGCTTGGTGATGGAATCGAACGGAATGATTTCGCGTTCGCGGTTCACCCAGCGGGCGAGCCGGTAAACGTCGGTCTTGAGCACGTCGGCAATCGGGGCGAGCGCGCCGTTCATGTCGCCGTAAAGCGTGCAATAGCCCACGGCCATCTCGGATTTGTTGCCGGTGGTGAGCACCAGTCCGCCAAA
>JAJXXI010000413.1 GCA_021781185.1 bacterium | reverse complement strand
TAATCTTCACGTTGCAAATTTATTCTAAACAGCCCGCGAGAACTTGCCATCCGTTGTCTTTTTTAAAACATTTATTGGGTAATCGCGTGGTGATCGGGCTTTTCTGCCGCACAGGGCGGGGCTGCTTTTCCATACGGCTCCGGTCGTCAATGCGGTAGTCCAAAATGAAAAAGCGCGGGCCGAAGCCCGCGCTTTGAGGTTGTTTGGCAGGTCGGCCGGAAGGTCGGCCAACCCGTTTACACGTTGTAGGTGCTGCTGGCCGTCGTGCCGCCGCGGCCGGTCCAGTTCGTGTGGAAGAATTCGCCCCGCGGTTTGTCCACGCGTTCGTAGGTGTGTGCGCCGAAATAGTCGCGCTGCGCCTGCAACAGGTTTGCCGGCAGCACCGCACTGCGATATTGGTCGAAAAATGCAAGCGCCGTGCTGAAGGCCGGAACGGGAATGCCCCGCAGTGCGGCAGTGGCCACGACTTTGCGCCAGCCTTTCTGCGACTTCTTGATTTCACCCCGGAAATAATCGTCGAGCAGCAGGTTGGAGAGCTTCGGATTGTTGTCGTAGGCTTCCTTGATCTTACCGAGGAAGCGGGACCGAATGATGCAGCCGCCGCGCCACATGAGGGCGATACCGCCGTAGTTCAGGTTCCAGCCATATTCTTTCGCCGCCGCCCGCATGAGCATGTAGCCCTGCGCATAGCTGACGATTTTCGAGGCGTAAAGCGCGCTCATGACGTCGGCGATGAACGCCCTTTTCTTCTCGGGATTCGCGGCGATGCTGGTCAGCGCCGGACGCGGACCTTTCAATTTGCGCGCGGCTTTTACGCGTTCGTCTTTCAGTGCCGAGACGCAGCGCGAATAAACGGCTTCCGCCATCAGCGTGATCGGGATGCCGAGCTCCTGCGAATTGATGACGGTCCATTTGCCCGTGCCTTTCTGGCCGGCGGTGTCGAGAATCTTGTCCACCAGCGGCGAACCGTCTTCGTCCTTCTTGGCCAGAATGTCGCGGGAGATTTCAATGAGATAGGAATCCAGCTCGCCCAGATTCCATTCCGCGAAAACCGTATGCATTTCGTCGGCGCTCATGCCCAGGCCGCTCTTCATGATGTTGTAGGCTTCGCAAATGAGCTGCATGTCACCGTATTCGATGCCGTTGTGGACCATCTTGACATAGTGGCCCGCGCCCATTTCACCCACCCAGTCGCAGCAGGGGACATTGCCTTCCACCTTGGCGGAAACGGCCTGGAAAATATCCTTCACGTGCGGCCAGGCGGCGGGCGAACCGCCGGGCATGATGCTCGGGCCTTTGCGTGCGCCTTCTTCGCCGCCGCTGACGCCCGTGCCGATGTAGAGCAACCCCTTGCTCTCGACGTATTTCTGACGGCGGTTGGTGTCGTCAAAGAGCGAGTTGCCGCCGTCAATGATGATGTCGCCGGGTTCCAGGTGCGGGATGAGCTGTTCGATGAATTCGTCCACCGGCTTGCCCGCCTTGACGAGCATCATGACACGTCGTGGCTTCTTCAGCTTGGACACCATTTCCGCGATGGAATGCGCGCCCAGCACTTTCGTGCCTTTGGCTTCATTCGCCAAAAAGTGGTCCACTTTCTCCGTTGTGCGGTTGTAGGCCACGACGGTGAAGCCGTGGTCGTTCATGTTGAGAATGAGGTTCTGGCCCATCACAGCCAGGCCGATCAATGCGATATCACCTTGAGGTTCCATATTTATTTTTGGTTAAAAATCAGACTGGCACGATACAAAAGCCGCTTGCAACCGCCAGCAGTTTCGTGATGAAAAAAATTCCTGCCATTCATGAGAAAGTGAACTCCTGCCTGCCGGCCGGCGATGGCTTGGCGCTCAAATCGCAGGTTCTGACAGTGGGATGCGACGGAGCTCCGCCTCGGTTTTCCGGATGTCGTCCAGCGTGCCGGTCTGGAACCAGCGCCCGTGGTGCGGCAGGCAGAACAGGCGGTTTTGCGCCAGCGCGCGAAGCCAGAGCACCTTCACGGAAAATTTGCCAGCAGGCGCATCCCTCAGCACGCGCGGATGAAAAACGCCGATGCCGGAAATGATATAAGGCGCATCCGCCGTGTTCCAGCCCAGGGTGTTTTCGGGTTTGATGAACAAATGATCTTCGCCTTGGTCATGGCCCACGGCGGCGGCCTTGGACTGGGCGAGCAGCAGGAAATCCATCCGCGCATCATCCCATTGTTGCGTCAGCCGGTTCAGCGCGGTCTCGCCCGCATCACTCCAGAGAATGTCGCTGTTGATGGCGAAGACCGGTCCATCACCCAGGAATGGAGCGGCTTTCTTTAATCCGCCGCCGGTTTCCAGCGGCTCGGCTTCCTCGGAAATCGTGACGCGCAGATCGTTGAATCCGGCCAGATGCCGGTGTAATTGACCCTTGAGGTGGGAAACGTTGATGACGACTTCCTTGATGCCGTAAGCGCGCAGCTTGTCCAGAGCATATTCAAGCATTGGCCGGCCGGCGACCGGCACCAGCGGCTTGGGCGTGTGGTCGGTCAACGGTTTGAGCCGGGTGCCGTAGCCGGCGGCGAGCAGCATGGCGGTTTTGATTTTGTTCACGGGGATGAATGAGTTGATTTCTCCCTCAATCTGGCCATCTCCCCAAGCAGCGGGAAAAGAGATGGTCGCGCTGAAGCTCTTTTGAAAATGGCAGGCCCCCCAGCCTGCACAGGATTGCGCCGGAGGCGGAAGGTTCATCGGGAGGGGCCGCGAGCGCCCAATGTTCAATCAGTGACGGCATGACGATCCATCCAGTTTTTCACGTCGGCCAATATCGGGTGATGCAACGCCTGGCGCAACATCCGCTCCAC
>JAJXXI010000115.1 GCA_021781185.1 bacterium | reverse complement strand
GCTGATTCTCACTTTCAACATGGGGCGCGATATCACCTTGCTCGTAATTTACCCGTTTGTGTTTGGCGCGCTGGCCATCTGGCTTCTGGAACGTTTCCGGGCACAGAATGTTCAGGCGGCGTCCGCATCAGCAACGCCTCGTCCGTCTGGACAGCCGCAACCGGCCTCTGGCCGTGGCCTGCCGTTTGCCCGACGCGCTTCAGCCGGTGGATTTGTGAAAAGAAAAGCGTCCCGCCCGTCGCCGGTTTCATCCCCGGGCGAATTGAAGTCAAAAGCGGACATGCTGAAAAACTGAGAACTGAAAGGTGGAATGAGACCACGGACCAGGGATCAGAAAGGAGAAAGCAGATAGTAGCAAGCTGGGGCAACTTGGAAGATGGCAAAACATGCTGAGACTGGAGACCTGAGACCTGAGCCGAGCAGGGAGCGGATGGAAGATGGAGCGGCCAATGCAGAAAATAAAAAAGTGAAGTCGGAAAGGGAAAAAGCGGCTGGCTGCCAGATGTCCGGGCGCGGGAGCCATTTTATTTATCAGTGAATATTCCTTCAAACGAAGCCGCAGCGACCACGGGCGGCGGCGACCAAAAAGTCAAAACATCTGTCAAAATTTCGCGGAGATTTCATCCTCTTTATTTGTGAAACTGGATTCAACATTAACTGCTCCCGCCGCATCTGGCGGCAATGATTTGCCCAAGGAAACCCGGGTGGCAATTCTGTTTCAGCGCTTCGGCCCGTATCATCATGCGCGTCTGAACGCCGCCGGCCGGCGCTTGACCGTTTGGGGCGTGGAAGCCTGCGCCATGGAAGACACTTATGCCTGGGCCAAAGTGGAGGGGGCGGCGGCGTTCACCCGGGTCACGTTGACCGATCGCGATACCGGTGACCGGCAATGGCGTCAAACCCTTCATCGCAATCTTTGGCGTGCCCTGGATGAGATCAAACCGCAGGTGGTGGCGGTTCCGGGCTGGTCGTATGCCGATGCCTTGAGCGCGCTGCTGTGGTGCGCGCAAACCGGCACCCCGTCGGTGGTCATGTCCGAAAGCACCGACTGGGACGAACAGCGGATTGCCTCGAAGGAATGGATCAAAGGCCGGCTGGTGCGGCTGAATTCCGCCGGGCTGGCCGGCGGTTCGCCGCATCAGGATTATCTGGCCCAGCTTGGGCTGCCACGGGAACGGGTTTTTCCCGGTTACGATGCCGTGGACAACGATTACTTTGCCACAAAGGCAAATGAGGCCAGAGGTCAAAAAACAGAGGTCAGGAAACGGCTGGGTTTGCCGGAGAATTATTTTTTGGCGAGCGCGCGGTTTGTGGAAAAGAAAAATCTGCCCAGACTACTGCGGGCTTATGCGCAATATCGAAAAAAAGCTGAAACGCTGAAAATAGAAAATCGGACCACGGACCACAGACTAGGGACTGCGGACCAGAAAGTAGAAACTGGAAACGCTGAAAATCAGCATCCAGCCTCCGGTTTCCGGTCTCAGGTTTCAGGTCTCAAGTTCCCAGTCTCCGAGCCTTGGGATTTGGTTTTGCTGGGGGACGGGCCGCTGCGATCTTCAATCTTCGAACTGCTATCCTCGCTGGGGCTGGAAAACTGCGTCCATCTGCCGGGCTTTAAACAGTATGACGAACTGCCGGCCTATTTCGGGCTGGCTGGAGCCTTTATCCATGCGAGCACGACGGAGCAGTGGGGCCTGGTGGTCAATGAGGCGATGGCGTCGGGCCTGCCGGTGCTGGTTTCCCATCGCTGCGGCTGCGCCGAGAACCTGGTTTCACCAGGGGTGAACGGGTTTCAATTCGATCCCGCTAACGTGGAGGAAATGGCACAATTGCTGGCTCGCGTGGCGGACGCCCGGTTTCCCTTGGCTGATTTTGGCGCGGCCAGCACCCGCATCATCGCCGAATGGGGGCCGGAACGGTTTGCCACCGGCCTGTGCGATGCCGTGGCTGTGGCCCTGAAACTTCCGCGTCCGCGCGCCGGCCTCATTGACCGCCTGTTGCTGCAACTGCTGTTGAGACGGTGAGGGGCGAAGCGGGGGAGATGGAAGGCGGGGGGGGTAAAAGCTGAAACTTGAGGCTTGGGAGGCACTTGCACGACCCCGTAGCAGCCAAGGTAACGAGACTCAAATATTCAACAATGTCCGAGTATGGGTGGCCCCCTCACGTCGGCTGCTGCAGTTTAGAACGAAGCGCTTGCGTGCAGCATTTCAGGTTTTCAGCTTTTGATTACGATTCATGATCAAGTCGGCACATCTCACGGCCTCGGTTTCGCATCGGGCCGGCGGGCTTTTTGACGCAGTGCAGCGGCTGGTTCAGGCTCAATCCCGGCAGGGCATGGACGTAAAGGTCTTTGGGTTGTGGGATGAATTGACCGATACAGACCTTCAAGCGTGGCATCCCGTGCCGGTCGCGGCTTTCCGGCCTTCATGGCCGAAGGCGATCGGCCGGGCACCGCAATTGCTGGACGAGTTGCAGGCCTTTGCGCCCGATATCAGTCACACGCACGGACTATGGCTGTATCCCAGCATCGCCGCCGGCCGTTACCACCGTGCGCGGAACCGGCCGTATCTGATTTCCCCTCACGGCATGTTGGATCCGTGGGCGATGAAAAATTCGCGTTGGAAGAAAAAAATCGCCTGGGCGCTGTTTGAAGGCGGGCACCTGCGGGACGCGCATTGTCTCCGCGCCTTGTGTGCCTCCGAAGCCCGGTCCATCCGGCAGCTCGGGTTGAAAAATCCAATCGCCATCATCCCCAATGGCATTGACCCGCCTGCGGATGAAAATGCTGACGCGCTGAAATTGGGAAATGAGAAGGCAGAAAACAGAAA
>JAJXXI010000709.1 GCA_021781185.1 bacterium | reverse complement strand
CTTTCGACCACTTGTGCCGCCATGAACAAAAAACTCCGCCGCGATTTGATGGCCTCGGTGTGAGGGCCCGGATTGATCCCCATCAGCCGCGTGAACAGGCTCCACAGGTTGTAGGTCAGCAGCACCAAGCGGGCCGCCAGTTCCGTCACCACCGCCTTCCCGCTGCAATAACCCCGAAAACCCCATTGGTTTTTCAACTCGTCAAACACGTTCTCCGTGTCCGCCCGCTGCGCGTAGAGCAGCGCCACTTGTTCGAGCGTCGCCTCGCCCCGCTCCAAGTTGGTCACATACACCGCCACTTCGTCTTCGGGCGTGTCCCAGAACAAATCCTGCGGTGTGGGGTTCGTTGGTTTGAGCGTGCGCACGATGACGATCCGCCGTTCCCGGCTCCAGCCTTGCAGCCGCACCGTCGTCTCGGCGAACTGCTGGCAGCCGACGGTGGGCACCCCTGTCCACAGCGGCCAGGGCACCCGGGCAATGGCCCGCCGCACGTTGTTCGTCAGCTTGAGCTTGAACAGGTATTTCGGACGCTTTTGGCCTTCGGCTTCATGCCAGGCCATGATCGCCTCCTGCCCAAAGCCCACATCGCCGCGATTGAGCCAGAGCCGCTGGGGGATCGTCGGATTTGACCAGAGTTTTCCCATCGCCGGCTGCCAGTCGGTGGCGCTGACCGTGTCGCCCGGACGCCATTCCAAGTGCAGGCACAGCCGCGTGCGCGCCGCCACGCAGATCAGCGGATGATGGCTTTTGCGCCCGCGCTGGTGCGGGTTGTAACCCACGACCGCGTCTTCCTGGTGGCCGTAACGGGTATTCACCGTCGCATCCCAATCGGCGATGAAGCCCTCCGGCAGCGTCGCATAGAGTTCGGCTTGGGGACGATTCATCCACTGGCGCAGATCTTCCCGGTCCAGTTCCTTGGCCAGCCGGGGGCAGCGCGTCTTCCCCCGCACACGTTCCAGTCCCATCAGCGTGGCCACGGCCGGATCGTCCATCACCCAGCGCACATGACAAAAGCGTTTGCCCTCCACCAGCGCGCCCAGCAGAAAGCTGTGCAACCCTTCGCGCACCGGCGCGGCGTTGGGACTGGTGCGCACCTCCGGGCAATGGTCGGCCAGCGTTCAATGATCCCCTAGTGTTTCAGAAAGCCGCTCCACGCGGCCAGCCCGCCGTAGGGCGTCAGCGCTTCGTCCGTGCGCGTGACCGTGATTTTGCCCGGCAGCGTGTCCAGGCAAATCTCATCCCTCCCTTCACCCGCCAGGTGAACGGAAACCAGCGATGCTGAGGCGTTCTTCGCCCCCAATTCCATTGCCTCAAACCACTCTTGACCACTATTTCAACTGCGGACAATAGGCTGAAAGAACCCTATGGCGGATGCTGGGTGCGGGTGCGCGGCGCGGCCAAGGTGATGTGCCATTTGATGTTCGGCTTGGTGGCGCTGACGGCCACCGCGCTGTTTGCGCGATTGTGTTGAAGCCCGCACAGCCCGCCGCCGGCGAGGGGCGACCCTGAAATTCGCACCACAAGCCGGGGCCACGGGCGGGGCGTGTTTACCCGCGTCGCCCAACCGGCAGTTGGAGATGGAAAATGAGTTTTTCATCGTTGAACAGCCGCCAAACTCACCCGCAGCTATGAAATATCGGAGGTTTTGAAATTGGCTCAACTTTCTAATTGTTTTATGCCCCGTCTCGGTAATTTTATCTGTGGTTTCACATTTCATCCTTGGGAATTTTATCTTGGGCCCACAAGAGAATAAGGAAGTTCAAATACCGGGCAAAGCAGGTTTTAGTTGGGATAAAAATGAGCCAAACACCGCAACGGTCGTGATCTTCCAGATAGACGAATCCAGCCGATCATTTTCGTTCAAGGCTGCGGTCGGCATAGACAATCCCCTCAACTTTCCTGCTTGCCCTGCGGCGCTCCCCATCAAGGCGCGGGGAGATTGCCGCCGTTAAACCGGCCAAATACGCGCGACGACATCACGCTGATGACCAGAACCCCCAGACCCAAGGCGACGATGTGATCCGTGGAACGCAGATCAAAGCTCCCAACACGGCAAACAAGAACATAACCGACAGCCAGATTAAAAAATCCCCAGAGCGCGTTCACGGTCGGGGAAGAAAGCCCCTGGCCGGGCGGCTTCGCAAACGGGCTTTGGAAGGGGCGTCCCATCAGGCCGCTCACAAAATGCGGCAAAGCGTTTGTGAGAAAAGCGCCGCCAAAGAAGTAGGAGATGTAGTGAATCCATTCCATAATCTATATGCTCCGTGTTTCGTGGGTGTTTTCGAGGAGAGTGATGATCTCCCGAGTCGTGCCAGTTTCGCCAATATGCGGGAATATCCGCGCAACGCTGTTGACGTGGGCGTCTAGATTCATGTCGGTCATGGCATCGACCGCGAGGGTAACATTGAATCCGAGCTCGTGGGCGTGGCGCGCGGTCGATTCGACACCGGCGCTCGTGGCGACGCCGGTGATCACGACCTGAGTTACCCCCTGCTTTTTGAGGAACTCATCGAGGCCTGTATTCGTAAACGCACCCCACGTCCGTTTCGTCACGGTGTGGTCTCCCGCCTGCCGGTTTAACTCGGGAAGGAGATCGGTCCATCCCTCAGGAAACTCACGAACTCTGGGAGCCTGTTCCGTCCGGCCCGGCGCGCCTCCTTCAACATTGACGAGCACGACCGGCAGATCGCGGCGGCGAAACGCGGCGGCCAACGCGCTGGCATGGCTCACGACTTCCCCAATAGGGTGTGCGGAGGGCATACCGGCAAGACCGTTCTGTAGGTCAATCACGATCAAGGCAGTATTGGCATCGAGTTTAGTAATGGGCATGGGTT
>JAJXXI010000022.1 GCA_021781185.1 bacterium | reverse complement strand
TTACGCAAAGATTTTCGAACTGCTGCTGCGGCTGCATGCGAATTACCTCTGGCCGGCGATGCATCCAGGCACGGCGGCATTCAACTCGTTTCCGGAAGATCCAAAACTGGCGGATGAATACGGCATTGTCATGGGTTCATCGCACTGTGAGCAGATGCTCCGCGACAACGTGAGCGAGTGGGACGAAAAAAAATATGGCGACTACAATTTCGTCACCAATCCTGATGGCGTTTTGAAGTATTGGGAGGAACGCGTCCGGTCGAACGGCAAGTTTGAAAATATTTACACGCTCGGCATGCGTGGCATCCACGACAGCGGCATGCCCGGCGGCGGCACCGCCCTGGAAAAAGCGGAGCGCCTCGAAACGATCATCGCCGACCAGCGGAAGATGCTGGCACGCTGGGTGAATCCGGACGTGACGCAAGTGCCGCAGATTTTCTGTCCCTACAAGGAAGTGCTGCCGCTCTACCGGTTGATGACCAATCTGCCGGGGGACATCACGATGGTCTGGCCGGACGACAACTACGGTTATATTCGTGAATTTTCCGACGCACAGGAACGCGCCCGCAGCGGCGGTGCGGGAGTTTATTATCACGTTTCGTATTGGGGCCGCCCGCATGATTATCTCTGGCTTTGCTCCACGCCGCCCGCGCTCATCGCCGAGGAAACGACCAAGGCGTATGATTACGGCGCGAACAAGGTGTGGGTTCTCAACGTCGGCGATTTAAAGCCGGCGGAACTCGACATTTCATTCTTTCTCAAGCTTGCCTGGAACCCGCATTGGTGGAACGGCACGAATACTTATGATTGGTTGGAACAACAGTTCGCGCGCGATTTTGGCCCGGCCAACGCGCCGGAACTTACCTCCATCATGGCCGAATACTATCGCCTGAATTTCCAGCGCAAACCGGAATATATCGCTTTCCCGAAGAATCCATTTTCGCCCGCTGAAGCCGCACAGCGAGTCGCGGCCTGGAAAAGGCTTGTGTCACGAGTTGACGCGGTTGAAAAGAAACTGCCGGCAGCATCGCATGATTCGTTTTTTGAACTGGTGGGTTATCCGGTTCGCGCCGCCGCGCTGGCCAATGAAAGTTTTCTGTCGCCTGCAAACGCCGAGCAGGCCCGGAACGAAATCCATCAGTTGACGGACATTTACAACAACCGGATCGCCGGTGGCAAATGGCACCACATCATGTCCTCGAATCCACGTGGACAAGTCGAGTTGCCGCTGCCGAAATATTCAACCACCGAAAGCATCGGCGTGGACACCAACGCCGTCAGTGACGCCATCGCCAGTGCAGGAAATGTCAGCCGTCCTTCCCGCAACGCGGAATTTGTCGAAGAAAACCACCAAGTCATCATGGAAGCCGAAGACGCCTCGGCTCTGATCTGCGGCCAAGATGCGCACTGGGGGAAAATAATTGGGCTCGGCTACAATGGCGCGGCCGTTTCGATCTTTCCACCGACGACGGCGGTTCGCGAAACACCAGAATCCATTTTGACGGAATCGCCCTGCCTGCAATACAAAATCTGGCTGAAAGACGCCGGTGACTGGCGCGTGACCGTGCGCGCCTTGCCGACATTTTCCGTTGAGACGGGCAAGCCGCAGCGCTACGCCATCGCGTTTGACGATGCACCGCCTCAGATCGTTTCACAGCCTTACAGCACAAGCGAAAACAACCGTCAATGGCAGCAGGACGTTTTGCGGAACGCAGCTTTGACGACCAGCACGCACAACATTCCATCAGCGGGACTGCACACCTTGAAAATCTGGATGGTGGATCCGGGCATCGTCATTGATGCGATTGCCGCGGAAACCGGCACGCCGAAACCTTTGGGGTATCTCTGGCCCGCCGAAACCAGCAACAAGCACCATGGGCGTATTCATTCAGCCCGAAAAACTGGGTTGGCGTCGTTTTCTGACGTCAATGTCATCCGGTAAGTGGAGTGGGTTTTGTAGTCGAACCCAACTTCGGCGGCGTTGGGTGTGGCGGTCTGTTGGTAGCCGCTCAACAGGTTGAAGGTGAAGAGCACGGCCAGGAAGGCCGCTGCGGTGGCCCAGAAATTCTGCGTGCAGAAGCCATCGGCGGCCAGATCGTTCTTCAACTCCTTGATGCGCTGCTCGATGGTGGCCCGGCCGCTGTCGTCCCGCCACAGCGCCAGCGGCTCGTCCGTGCGGTTGGTCACCCAGATTCGAAACGTGTAGCCAGGCGCGTCAATAAGTTTGCGCCCCCGGCCGCCTTGCCTTCGTGGATGGTTTCGCGCCACCACCAGATACGCCAAAGCACGCTGCTCCAGGAAGGTCAGCAAGGCGTCCTCGAAGAACCCGCTGTGGCGCGCACGCACCGGATTTTCCACCCGGCGGGCAACCGCGCCAGGGCTTCGGCCACACCGCCAGCAGCGGTTGATGACGGTTCCGCCCGCTGAAACACCGTCGAATCCAGATCCAGCGAAAAGCCGCTCACCAGACCTATCGACATCAAGTCCACAGTGATCGCCAGAAACTCGGGATGGTTCCCTGCGTGAACCGGCGGAACAACCCGCGCGCCGTGTCTGCTCCCGGCCAGCAGACACGCCCAGCAAGGCGTGCAGCGCCCGGTCGGAACGCGCCAGTTCCGTGTGCGCTAAGCGGCGGGCACCGGCGAAGACCCCGATCACAAACGCCGTGATGGTGTGGGCCAGCGGGATGGCGTTGGGACTGGTCACCTGCTAGTATCTACTTGCTAAAGTCAGCGGAAGTATCAAGCTGGGGACAAGGCCCGAATTGCTCCCTGCGTGGAATTAACCGAAGCGGAACAACACCAACTGCAAGCTTTGCTGCGGCGCACCACCATC
>JAJXXI010000149.1 GCA_021781185.1 bacterium | reverse complement strand
ATCGGGATTCGCCGGATTAAAATTAACGCTCGCCAACGGAATGAATGTGGCCGGTGCCGCCACTGTGGAATAATAAACGGTATACGCCTGTTGATCGCGTCCCGCATCCCCCCAGCCGCCATAAACCACGATATTGGTGACATTATAACCGTTGGGAGAACTGCCCAAAGTATAAGTGACCGACTGGCCGGCACTCGATCCAGCGGTCACCTCGGTTGGGCTGAGTCCCACATTCGGCACGTAATTGAAAAACCCAAATGAGCCGTCGGTCAGCAGGCTGAGGCTTTGAGTAAAATTGCCGCTACCCACACTGCTGGGCGATTGTCCGAAAATCAGGCTGCCCGGATCAACATTCCATGTCGGCGTGAAATTGACGCTCGTGCCACCCAGACCGGTTTGCGCCGCATAGGCGATGATGACATTGGTAACCGCCGCAGGCACACTGGAAACCGCAAGTGGACTTGCGGAACTCACCGAAACGCCAAACACATTCGACGCCAGCAAACGATAGGAAGCCGTATCGCTCAGGTGCAAATTGGTCAATGTCAGCACCGGATTCGTTGCTCCGTCAATGTTGCTCAACAGACCGCCGGAAATTTTCTGCCATTGATAGGCGACCAGATTGGTGCCGCCAAAGGCGGCAACGAAGGTGACCTGGCTGCCTACCACATCCGCCGCCGTCGCCGGCAAGGTGTTGGTCACCAAAGCTGGAGTCGGGAGCGAGGGCAAGAGCGGCGGATTGAAACTCACATTGTCAATGAACACGGTATTGTCGCCCCCGTTCAAGTCCGTCCCTACAAAGGCCAGGGTATGCACCGCCGCTGACGCGGTAAAACTGGCCGTGTAAGTCGTGTAACTGGTCGCCCCCGCCCCCGGGCTGTTGGCCTGGATTACCGTGCCGTCAACGACCACATTCCAGGTCTGGCCACCGTTTTGCACCGCCCCCCGCTGCGCCGCCGAGTAAGTGATGGTGTAATTCGTGCCCGGCACAAAGCCGGCCAGTGGCTGGCTGATGGTGCCGTAGGTTTGCAGATAAGCCGCCTGGGTTCCCTGCGGGGCGGCGGGATTGCCATAGGCACTGCCAATGGCAACGATGCCGGCAGAATAAAAATCCCAAGCCGCGCCATCAGGAGCATTCGCATTGTTTCCCACGCCGAGGCTCGGGGTTTCAAAACCCAAATTCAGACCGGCATTGAGCACGCGGCAGGCAACCGGGCTGGAATCCACCGAATTCCCATTGTTAAACAACACCCGGGCCAGCACGGCATGTGTGCCTCCGCTGGCATTCTCCCAAGCACAGGTGTAAGGCACGTTGGTGGTCTGACCGACCATGATGTTATCCACCAAAAACTGCACGCCGTTGATCAGGTTGCCATTGTTAGTCACGGACGCGGTCAGATTGACCGGGGCATGAACGCCAAGCGCCATGTTATTCGTGGGACTTGTCACCGTCACGACCGGCGACACCGGATTGAGAGCGGGACTGATGATCACATTGTCAATAAACACGGTATTGTCGCCGCCCGCCAAATCCGTGCCCACAAATGAAAGCGTATGGGTCACGGCGGTTGCCGTGAACGTGGCGGTATAAGTCGTGTAAATGGTGGGTCCGGGACTGTTGCTTTTAATGGGGCTGTTATCAATGTCAACATTCCATGATTCGCCGCCATGCTGGCTTGCTCCGGACCGTTGGGCGGCCGAATAGGTAATCCTGTAAACCGTTCCCGGGGCAAAGCCGGACAAGGTCTGGGAAATAACGCCGAAACTCTGCACAAAAGCCGCCTGCGCCCCCTCGGGTGCGTTCGGATTGCCAAAACCGCTGCCGTTGGCAATCAAACCGGAACCATTGCCGGATAACCCGTTGAACGTCCATGCTTCACCACCGGGATTGTATTGATAATTGCCGGGTCCAATGTGAGGAAATTCAAAGCCAAAGTTGGTTGTGGTGTTGAGCGAAAAATTGGCGATACGTTCACTCCAGTTGAACTGTCCCAGGGATGTCAGGTATTCATTGCAGGCCCAAAACGTGGCTTGGGGAACGCCGGCGGAATTAATGTCAACGACACAGGAACTGTAATCTCCCCAGCGACCATCAGTGGTGGGACAGGTAATCACCGGCTGCGGCGGGCGCATCAGGCCGGGAGCATCCGTCGCTAATCTTCCCGAGACATACAGGGTCGTAGTGTTGGAACTGTCGTCAGCGGTGTAATTGATGCCGAGACTGCCATCGGGTGCCACCGCGACGGAGGGGACATCCGCCACCGCATTATTCTCCGGAATGATGTTTCCACTTTGCAAGAGCGCGGGATTGTTGCTCGTGCTCAAAAGCTGCCAACTGACGCCGTTGCCGTTGCCACCCACAACCCCCAGCAAATTGTTCCGCCATGAGACATTGAACACATCCACACTGCCGAGACCGCTGGCCACCTGATAGTCCGTATAAGTCGGGGTGGTCAAAATGTTCGACACGGCCACGATCTCGATGTCGCCACCAACACCGCCCTGGCCGTTCACACCGTCCGAATTGCCCTCCACGAAATAGAATGGGCCACCGCTGGTGGCCGTCGTCATGGGAGTCGGACGACCGATGCGAACGCTGACGGGAGCGCTGATCAAAGTGTATGCCAGATTGACATTGTTGCTCGCCGCGATCACCGCAAACTGATTATTGAAGCCGTTGACGTGGACAACATACGCATCAGCATTGTAGCCGATGCCGTTGCCGCCAAAACCATCCCAGAGGCCGGGCACATTAATCGTCGTCTTATGCCATGTCCCAGTCGGGTCGGAGGTATCCGAAACCGCGAAACCAACCGCCCCCACCCCTGAACTGTTAA
>JAJXXI010000109.1 GCA_021781185.1 bacterium | reverse complement strand
TGACGTAGGAACCGAGGTTCGGGAGGTTGGTGGAGTTTGAATTGTTGAAATCCGCACCGGCGGAATTCGCCTGGTCCACCGGCAGCACCTTCACGAATTTGTCGCCGATGTTCACCACGGCAATGCCATTGAGCGCCAGCACGGCCTGCAGGGCTTCGATCGCTTCGCTTTTGGTCAGCGGCGTCTCCGTCTTGAGCACAATCTGCGCGTTGGGCAGGGCGGCCCGCAGCAGCGTCCGGCCCACCAGCTTCGCGTAAACATCCAGCACCTGGTTTACGTCCACGCCTTGAAAATTAATGGTGCCGGCGGGAATCATTTCCTCGGCCGGGGCCGGCGCGGGGCGGCGGCCGGCGGGAATGCCCGGTGCGCCGGGAGGCGATTGCGCCCACAGCTCAAAGCCGGTGAGGGCCATGACCAATACGAGAAGGATAGTTTTCATTTTGCCTTTGCGGTTGAAGTTTTTGCCGGCACGGTGGCGGCGCTTTTCTGATAGCTCGCCACGAGCCGGATGTTGGCATTGAGCCGCTGACGCGGGCCGTCGGGCTGCAGCTCCAGATCACGCACCCGGATCATCGAGGCACCGGAGCCCAGCTTGTAGAGAAAATTCACGAGTTGATCCTCCTTCGCCACGACGTTGATGTTCTGCACCTGTTCGACGAAGAACGCATCGTTCGTGTGCGACGTGGAACGGGAAAAATTCTGGATTCCGAAACCGCAGGCCGCAGCCTGCGACTGGATGGTGCGCATCAAGTTGATGGCCTGATCCTCCGAGGCGACGGATTCGCCCGAGCTTTCAAATTTGTTCACTTCCGTCTGCAACGCCGGGATCATGTTGGTGGCCGACTCGTAGAGCTTCAGTTTGCGGTCCGCATCGGCGAGTCGTCCGCGCAGGTTGCCCCAGTCCGCGAAGTGCGGCCAGATGAACACGAAGTTCAGCACCAGGACCACCACCACCATCACGGCCACCACGAGGCGGCGTTCCATGGGGCGCAATTGTTCCAGATACTTTTTCATTTGGGCCCCACCTCCGAGTGCCGCAGTTCCAGGCTGAAACTCCACGTTTCCAAGTTTCCGCTTTGTCGTGGATTGACGGTGTCGCCCTTGTCCTGGTCAAAGACATACTTTCCATTGACCTGCTTCTTTTTCAGCGCCGTGTTGAAATCAAACAGCGTGTTCACCTGGTCCTGCGGTGCCGTGCCGCTCAACGCCAGCCGCTGGCCGTCCGTAAAACTGAAGCGCTGCAAGGTGATGGCCGGCGGGAGTTCCTCCGCCACCAGTTGCCAGCAGTCCAGCGCCGCATATTTCAATTGTTGCCGCTCCTTGAGCACGCCGAGCCGTGCTTTGAGCTGGATGGCGTTGGTGTAGCTGCCGCTCATGGCCGCCACCTGCGACTCGACGCCCTGGGTGCGGTAATTCAGCACGGCCACCGCGCAAAAATAAATGACCAGGCAGGCCGCATACGCCAGGCCCGCATAGGCGAGGCCCCGCAGCCACAGCCGGTCCACGAACTGCTGGTGATAGCGCGCGGAAAATTCCGCCGGCAGCAAATTTGAAGGGCCGGATGCCGCAGCTCGTTTCGCCGTGCGGGCGGCCAGTTCCGCCGCCGTCGTTGGCGCGGTCACCGACACCGGTTCATCCACCGCCGAGCGCAGCACGGTTTCCCATTCCGTCGCGTTCACGGGATCGGCCACCAGATGCCATTTCGGCGCCGCCGCCAGCCAGCCTTCGAGTTCACCCGACCACGCGATGTGCGCAATCTGATCCTTGACTTCTTTCGCGCGATCACCGGCGGCAGGCAGGGTGATAAAACTCAGATTGCGGAGCACGCCGCCGACCCACCACGCCGTCAGCGCGGCATTCTGTCCGCCCAGCACCAACGGGAAAACCCACGCGTCCGCCGCTGTTCCATCCTGCCGGGGCGAGCCCTCGGCCGCCGTGGTTACCGCCGTCAACTGATCAAGCAGGGGCGTTTCCAGCCGGTCAGCGAGGTAGCCGTCATGTTCCAGCCGGCCCAAAAACTCCTCCACCCCGCCGCGTTCCGCGATGACCACCACCACCGACTGCAAATGTTCGACGGTGCCATCCGGCCGGGCCGGGCTGTGGTGCGTGCCCATGACGTGCATCGTCCAGACGATTTGTGCCACGGGCATCGGCGAGAGCTTTTCCATCTGGAGATCCACCATCGCCATTGTCTCCTCGAAAGTGCTCACCGGCAGCTCGATGACGCGCAGAAAGACCGCCTCGGCCGGCAGCCAGGCGATGTTCAGCTTGGGCTGCCACAGGGAGGCCCAGCTTTTGGCGACGCCTTTGGCGGGAAGCTTTTCAGCGTGCGACGCGCGCAGCTCGCGATCCAGCGCAAAGCCGCCGCCCTTCGCGTCGAACTGCCAGAGGCGCTTCGCATCAGGGGCGACGTGCAGGATGTTGCAGGAGTTCCAGCGGGCCATCAGAAAGAGGGGTGATGGCCGGATGGATGGCCGGATGGATGGATGGTGGGATGGATGGTGGGATGGATGGTGGGATGGGCAGGTTCTGCCCGCAATCCAATCATCCAATCATCCATTGATTCGTTGGGGTTTTGGCGGTTCATCAGCGGGGAATAAACTGTGTCTTGTCCTCGCCGCCGGCCAGCGCTTCCATGTGCTCTTCCATTTGCGTGACGCGGAGGACTTCCTCAATGGTCGTGGTGCCGGCTTTCACCTTGTTCCAGCCGTCCGTGCGGAGCGTGCGCATCCCGTTCTCGATGGCACGCTGCGCGATGGTGGACGCCGGGGCGCGGTTCATGATGAGCGGACGTAGCGCCTCGGTGACGATGAGCAGTTCATAAATGCCTTTGCGGCCCTGGTAACCCTGCTGGCGGCAGGCTTCGCAACCCGCGCCGTGCCAGATTTTGGCCGTTTCAATGTCCGCCTCGGGGAAACCGATCTTGCGCAAATAGGTGCGATCCACGTTCTGCTCCGTCTTGCAATGCGGACAAATCGTGCGGACGAGTCGTTGCGCCTGCACGGCCTCGACGGAGGATGCGATCAAAAACGGCTCGATGCCCATGTCCGTCAAACGCGTGAAGGCGCTCGGCGCATCGTTCGTGTGCAGCGTGCTGAACACCAGATGGCCCGTCAGCGACGCGCGGATGGCGATGTCCGCCGTTTCCTGGTCGCGGATTTCCCCGACCATCACCACGTTTGGGTCCTGGCGCAAAATGTGGCGCAACCCCATGGCAAAGGTCAGGCCGATGTCCGGCCGCACGGCAATCTGGTTGATGCCCTTGAGTTCGTATTCCACCGGTTCCTCCACCGTGATGATGCGCTTGTGGACGGAGTTGATGGCGGAAAGAAACGCGTAGAGCGACGTGGATTTGCCGGAACCGGTCGGGCCGGTGACGAGGAAAATGCCGTGCGGCTTGATGATGATGTCGCGGATGGCATCCTCTTCCAGCTTGGAAAAACCGAGCTTGTCCAGCGACAGGAAAATTTTCCCGCGCGTCAGCAGGCGGAGCGAAACCGACTCGCCATAAACCGTCGGCACGGTGGAGACGCGGATGTCAATTTCCTCGCCCTTGATGCGCACATTGATGCGGCCGTCCTGCGGCAGACGCTTCTCGGAAATGTTCATGCCGCTCATCACCTTGATGCGCGAGATGATGGCAGATTGAAACCGCTTGAGGGTTGGCGGCAGGGGAATCTGATGCAAAATGCCGTCAATGCGGTTGCGGATGCGCAGCTCGTCCTCCTGCGGCTCGAAATGAATGTCCGTCGCGCGATCCTTGAACGCCTCCCAGATGATCTGGTTGACGAACTTGATGACGCTGGCTTCCTGGTCGCCCTCGGTGATTTCCTTGTCGTAGGCCAGTTCCAGTTCCATCGGCTCGCCCTCGCCCATTTCGTCGAGCGTTTCGGCGCCGACGCCGTAGTATTTTTTCAGCGCCTTTTCGATTTCACTGCGGGTGGAAAGGGCAAAGCTGATCGGCATTTTCGCGTCGAACCGGACGGCGTTCATCATGGCCGCGTCGAACGGGTCGCTGACGGCGACTTGCAGGACGCCGTTGTTCAGGCCGACGGGCAGCACGAAATATTGAAAGGCGATCTTGGTGGAAAGTTTGTTGCGGACCTCGTTTTCGACCGTGAGCTTCGGCAGGTCGAGATACGGCCAGCCGAGCGCGGTGGCGAGCCGCTGGGTGAAAACATCCTCCGCCAGCCCGCGTTCGCGTGCCACGAAGGACAGCAGCGGCTCGGTGGAGCCGCCGTCCGCCGCCGCGCGCCAGGACCTGCGCCAATCGTCGAACTGCGCCGGTGACGCTTCCGCGACCGTCGCAACGAGGTTTCTGACCGGACTAAAAGCCATTCAGGTTCAAGTTGAACATTAAGAGCCGGCAAAAGTTGCAGAAAATCCGAAGTATTACAATTGGAACTTGTGGCACGGAGGGCGCGGATTTTCACCATAACCAGCCGGAATGGTGTTTCCAATCCGGGTAAATTCGTGTAATCCGTGTCGCATGAAGCAGTTTGCCACCGTCACCGTCATTGGACGCGATAAAACCGGCGTGATCGCGCGGGTCACGAATTTTCTCTTTGAACAGCACGCCAACATTGAGGCGCTGGAGGAACAGGTCACCCGCGGCCAGTTCAGCATGACGCTTCAGGCATCATGGAAGCGCGGGGCGCTGAAAACGGATGTGCTGCGTGCCGGGCTTGGCACGCTGGCTGCCGCCCTTGGCATGGAGATCAAGCTGCGCCTGACCGATCCCAAACAGCGTCAGCGGTTCGCCATCATGGTCACGAGGGAAACGCATTGTTTTGACGCACTCCTGGCTGCCAAGCTGCCGGCCGACCCCGCTTTGGTGATTGGCAATTACGCCGATTTCGCGCCGCGCGCCAAAAAGCACAAGCTGCCGTTTGTGCATTTGGATTGGCAAGACCGCCCAAAATCCGAGAATGCCGCGCTGAAGGTTCTGGAGGAAAACGAGATTGATTTCATCGTGCTGGCGCGGTTCATGAAGATTCTGTCGCCGAACTTCGTCTGGCGGCACAAGAACAAGATCATCAACATCCATCCGTCGCTGCTGCCGAGTTTTCCCGGCCCGCAGGCGTATCGGCAGGCTTACGAAAGCGGCGTGAAAATCGCCGGGGTCACGGCGCACTTCGTCTCGATGCGGCTGGACGAGGGGCCGATCATTGCGCAAGGCTCGTTTGCCATCGCCCCCGGCATGGAACTCAAGGAAATCATGGCCCGCGGCCAAAAGCTTGAGGCGAACGTGCTGGTCAAAGCGGTGAAGCTTTACCTCGGCAAACACCTGGATGTTTACTGGGGCGTGGTGAAGGAAGTGTGAAACAAATTAAAATATCCCCGGAATTTCCATCAAGCCATGTGGGATCAGCATTATGAGCGACGAAATTTTGCGCTATACCGATCTTGCGGCGGCCATTCAACTGGCCAAGGCGAATGACATGTCCACGCGTGAAATCGTCCGCGAACTGACTCGTGGGATGACTTACTCGGACGCGTTGAAAATGGCCAGAATGGCCGCGCCGCTTCTGGACATCGGGGTGATGGAGTTTATGCGGATGCGGAAGAACATCTGAGTCTCAAGCCTTTTCGAGCTTGGCCAGAAAACGGTCGCTGTAGCCGTCTTTGCGGAGCTTGGAATAATCAACGCCTTCTTGTTTTTTAAGCATCTTCTGCTTTACGGCCCGCAGCAGGCTGTTGGTGGAATGGTCCAACAACTCAGCTTTGCTTTTCGACTTTTTGACGACGTTCACTTTCACAGCCCCATAATCGGCTGGTTGCTTCATGAATTCAACCGAATTTTCCTCCAACCCGAATTTGCCAAAAGCTCCAGTTCTGCTAGTTTTAACGCGTGAATTTTTTCATCCGGCGCAGTGAACTGCGTGATATTTACGAAAAGGTGGTGGCCGGCGGGCGCATTTCCGAGGCGGAAGCCTTGCGGCTGTTTGAGACGAAAGATCTGAACGCGCTCGGGGCCATCGCGGATTTTGCCCGGGCCAAGAAAGTCGGCAACCGCGCCAGCTTCATCGTCAACCGCTACGTCAATTATTCGAATTACTGCATTCTCTCCTGCCAGTTCTGCTCGTTCGCCCGCAAGAAACGCGACGGCGACGGCTTTGAGCTGTCCACCGAACAAATCGTGGAAAAGGCGCGCGAAGCCTTGAAGCTGGGCATCACGGAACTGCACATCGTCGGCGGACTCCATCCGTCGCTGCCGTTCAGTTATTACACGGACATGCTCAAGGCGTTGAAGGCGCTCGATTCGCGGCTGCAATTAAAATGTTTTACCGCGATCGAAATCCTCCATCTCGCCTGGCTGGCCAAAAAATCCGTCGAGCAAACCTTGATTGAACTCAAGGCCGCCGGGCTGGAATCGCTCACCGGCGGCGGCGCGGAAATTTTCCGCAAGGAAGTTCGTGAACAAATCGCGCGCGGCAAGGAATCTGCCGAGGAATATCTCGATGTGCATCGCACCTGGCACAAGCTTGGCGGACGCAGCACCTGCACGATGCTGTATGGCCACGTGGAAACGCTGGCCGACCGCGTGGATCATCTGCGGCAGTTGCGCGCCCTGCAGGACGAGACGCACGGCTTCGTGGGGCTTGTGCCGCTGCCGTATCAGCCGGAGAACAACGGCATTCCCGTGGAACATCCGCCCACCGGCTTTGATTCGCTGCGCACGCTCGCCGTGAGCCGGATTTATTTGGACAACTTTGATCACATCACGGCGTATTGGGTCGGTTTGGGGATGAAGCTGGCGCAAGTGGCGTTGAGCTACGGCGCGGACGACATCCACGGCACGATCATCGAGGAGCACATCTTCCACATGGCCGGCGCGGGCTCGCCGCAACTGCAGACGGAAACCGAAATGATCAAGGCCATCCGGGAAGCGGGGCGAACCCCGGTCCAGCGGAACACGTTTTACGAGCCGATCAAGATTTTGGAAGCAGCCGCCCCGCCGGCGGCAACGGTCAATCCGGCGCACTCGAAAGTGTTGGAAGATAATCTGGCGACGGCGTAAGCGTCACCAGAAGTGCCAGGCGCTACGCGACACCACCCACACGCCCAGCAGGAAATTTGTGACGGCATGTGCCGTCATTGAGTCGCCGAGCCGGCCTTTGCGGATGACCAGCCACTGGTAGGCCGCCCCGCAGAAAATTCCCGCGAGCCACTCGTTGTGCGCCAGTCCGAAAATCGCCGCCGTCACGAGAAACGGGATTGGGAGAAATTTATTCATCGGCACAGTCAAGAAATCCTGCTGGGCAACGTAGCGATACAAAAACGAGCGGTAAAAAACTTCTTCGATCGGCGGAATCACCAGCGCGGAGCCCAGAATTCTCACCGCTATAAAAAAACAGGCCAGCGCGGAGCCGGTGCCGAATTGTTCATTGGGATTCCATGCCGGTGTTAACATCGTTGGTGCCTTGGCAAGGCCGAGTTTGATCCACAGCGAGCTCTGCGTCGTCCATTCGCCGCTGACGCCCACCCAGACGGCGAAAACCGCCACGCCCACCAGCACCGCCTCCCAGCTAAACGCCCACCGGATTTCCTGCATCAGCGGTTTCAGGGCCAGCAGCAGCCCGAGGCCGATGAGGGTTTTTGCGAAATAGAGCCAATACGCCGAGGTGGCACCCATTTTTCCCTGGCACGCGGTGAGCAAGACCACCGCGACAAACGGCACCATGCGGGTCAACCCGGGGTGGCCGGAGAGTTTTTTATGCAAAAACATATCTTCAGTTGTCCATGCTAAGAGTGATGGCCTTGCCGTCCGCCGTCGTCAGCACCATCCCGGTCGGCGTGATTTCGCGAACACGATATTGCAGAAACTGGTCGCCGGGTCGCACGGTCTTGCCGTCCACAATGGCCGATGGCGCGGTGGATGAATAGAATATGCCCTGTAATTTTGGCTTTGCGGACGGCTGGATTGCCGGCGGGGTTGCGGGCGCAGGCATCGCCGGCGGTGCCGCCGTCGGCCCGGCTGGAGGCGTCGGTGTCGTCACCCGTGCCACCGGTGTTGCGACTGGTGCCGGCACCGCAATCATGCCCGTCTCGGCGCGATTGATTGGGTGATGGGCCGTCGCAAGGCCGACAAAGAAAATGCCGGCGACGAGCAGCAAGATCACAAAGGATGGAATGAGCCAGCGCGGCGTTGGTGCCTCCGGAAGCATCACGGGCTGAAGCGGCGTTGCGGGCAGCGGGTCGGGCGCAACGGGCGATGCGGTTTGCTGCGCGCGTTTCAGGGCGTCGTTGATCAGGCTCATGCGTGAATGTCTCCCTCCAGTTCGCGGATGGCGCGTCCGACCATCCGATAATTGATGTGCTGGCTCCGTTCCACATAACCCGCCAGCAGCGCCTTGTCGCAAACGGCGTTGATCAGGCGCGGAATGCCTTTGCTATAGCGATACACGCGCCAGATGGCCGGCCCGGTGAAGCCGGGTGTGCCTTTGGAGCCTGCCAGTGCCAGCCGGTGCTGAATGTATTGCCCGACTTCCGTGCGCGTCAGCGGATTCAGGTGATAGCGCACTGTGATGCGCTGGCGCAACTGACGCAGTTTGTGGCTGTTCAGCCGCTCCCGCAATTCCGGCTGGCCCAGGAGGACGATTTGCAACAATTTCCGGTCGTCCGTCTCAATATTCGAAATCAACCGCACCTGCTCCAGCAGTTCCTCGGTCAGGTTTTGTGCCTCATCCACAATCAGCACTGTCTCCTTGCCAGCCAGCGTCTGTCGCAACAGGAAGTCGCTGATCGTCGCCAGTGTCTCTAGCCGGTCCCGGCCCTTGACTTCCAGCCCGAATTCCGTGGCGATGGCTTTCATCAGTTCATCGCCGTTGAGAACGGGATTCAGGATCAGCGCCGTGGAAAAATGCCCGTCCAACTGCTCCAGCAAGGCCCGGCACAAGGTGGTCTTGCCCGCGCCAACTTCGCCGGTGAGCTGGACAAAGCCTTTGCGCTCGCGAATTCCGTAAAGCAAATGATTGAACGCCTCGCGATGCTTGGTGCTATGGAACAGGAACCGCGGGTTCGGCGTGATGTCGAACGGCGCGTGCCTTAATCCATAGAATTCCAGATACACGCAGCGCTTTTAGCAAAATCCGTGCCCGTATGCCAATCAAAGCTTGGCAGCCAGGGCTATTTCAAGATGCCCCGGGCCGCCTTGACCAAGGCACCGGCCTCATCCGGCGTGCCGACGGTGATGCGCAAATACCGGGAAACTTCCGGCAGGTTGAACCAGCGCACGAGAATTTTCCGGTCGCGCAGTTTCTGCAACCAGTCGCTGGCCGGAAACAACGGCGGCTGGGCGAGGATGAAATTCGTCTCACTGGGCAACACGCGAAAGCCCAGTTTGGTCAATTCCCGGCTCAGCCAGGTGCGCGTGGCAATGATCTTTTGGAAATTTGCGCGGTAAAATTTCAAGTCGCCCAGCGTCGCTTCGGCGGCGATCTGGCCGAGGCCGTTCACGTTGTAACTGTCGCGAATTTTATGCAGTGCCGCGATCAGTTCCGCCGGGCCGGCAAAATATCCCACCCGCTGGAAGCACAGCGAATACGCCTTGGAAAAGGTCCGGGCCACGAGGACATGCGGAAATTTCAAGGCGAGTTTCATGGCGTTTTCCTTGGCGAAATCCACATACGCCTCGTCCAGCACCACGACGCCCTGCTGCGCCCGGCACAGTTTTTCCAGATCCGTCGTCCGGTAGCCGCGTCCGCCCGGCGCGTTGGGCGTGGTGACGAAGGTGAGTGCGGCATTGAAATTCCATTTTTTGTCGCGCTTCAGTTCCGCCACGCCCGGCATCGAAAAATCAGGTTTGAGCGCCACCGCATTTCTGGCCGCGCCATGGGTGTCCGCCAGCACTGGGTAAAGCGAATAACTCGGCGTGAAATATTGCACCGTCGCCGCCGCCAGCGCGGACTTTTCGCGCCTGGATTTCGCCTCCGGCTTCGGCTCCACGAAAGCCCGCACCGCCAGCGCCAGCATCTCATCCGAGCCGTTGCCCACGATGATGTTTTCCGGCGCGCACCGGTGCAGCTTCGCCAGCTTTTCGCGCAGCCGCTGCGCCGTCGGGCTCGGATACAGTCGCAGCCGTCCGTCCGTGGCCGCCCGGACCGCCGCCAGCACTTTCGGCGAGGGTGGATACGGATTCTCGTTGGTGTTGAGCTTGATCAGCCCCTTGATTTTTGGCTGCTCGCCCGGAACGTAAGCGTGGAGATCAAGCACCAGCGGGCGGATTAATTTTTTTGGAATTCGCGAAAACATCTCCGTTAATTTCCCAAAAAAAGGCCGAAAGTCGAGCTTGCGTGACGCTGGCCGGCTTGACCGCAGGCTCGCCATGAAGATGTCGCTGCTGGAAAAATCAGAATTCCATCCCGATACTGGACGAACCTGCAGGAACGGGTTATTTGTTTCCTCATGCAAAAACAAACCAGTTCCCATCCGGCCACGACTCCGGCCTGAACCCGATGTTTAACCAACTCAGCCGGCGGGCCGGAGCATTTGCCGATTCATTTCTGTTTGGACCCTGCCTGAGTGATCCGGAACTCTGGCGTCGCGGCCGGCTGATCTCCCGGTTTGGCTTTCTCGGGTTTTTGTTTGGCATGATTTTCGCCCTGTTCTACCTGCTCATCGGCCATCGCTGGGGCACGCTCATCGTGGCGGTTTGCAGCTTGGGCTTTGTCGTGACGCCGTTTCTGATGCGGGCCACGCAATCGCTCAATTTCGCCGGCAACCTGCTGGCGGCGATCATGACCGCCGGATTTGCCGCTTTGTGCTGCGTGGAAGGCGGCTTGTCGGGGCACGCCATCGCTTGGCTGGCGATTGTGCCGCTCTGCGCTTTTTTGTTGGCAGGGCGGCGGGCGGCCCTATGGTGGCTGCTCATCTGTTTCGTAACCGCCAGCACCGTCATTGCCCTCGCGCTGGGTGGGATCAGCCTGCCGGCCGATTATCCGGCCCGCTGGCAACCCGTGGTGTCCGCGACCGGCTATCTGGCGCTGATTGTGTTTCTGTTTTGCCTGGGAATGATTTTTGAGACCGGGCGCGAACGCGCCTTCAACAAGATGCAGGAGGCCCTCGCCAAGCTGGAGGCTTCCAATGAACAGCTCATCTTGCTGAACAATGAGAAAAACGAGTTTCTGGGCATCGCCGCTCATGACCTGAAAAATCCGCTGACCACGATCATTCTGGGCGCGGAAATGATGCAGGGTTCAAACCCCGCGGCGCAGCACAAAACCGTCATTCAGGGCATCATCCGGGCCGGCACGCGCATGCGGGATCTGATCGGCAATTTGCTGGACGCTAACGCGATTGAGGAAGGTCGTTTCACCTCCAATCTCGAACGCTGTGATCTGGCCGCGCTGCTCGCGGAATGTGCGGGTCATAATTCCGCCGCCGCCACGCGCAAGGAGATCCAATTGGAAATGGTCCCGTCGGGTGAAGCCTGGGCGTGCGCCGACCGTGCCGCCACCCTGCAGATCCTCGATAATTTCGTTTCCAACGCCATCAAGTATTCGCCGCTGAAATCCACCGTGCGCCTTCGGGTGATGACGGCGGC
>JAJXXI010000518.1 GCA_021781185.1 bacterium | reverse complement strand
GCCGCTCACGCGCCGCGCGTCGCGGGTGATGACTTCGCAATGTTCCGGAGCGAACTGGTTCGTCAACGCCACGCCAGCGGCCAGGTTCGCCACCTGAATCAGCCAGACGTTGCGGTCCAGCACACGCTGGATGAATTCGCGGCGCGGCAGTTTGGGCAGTTGTTTGGAAATTTCCTTTTCCACGGCTCTGAGCAGTTTTGCCGAAGTGGCCACCAGCCAGACGCGTTCGTGGCCGGATCCGTGTTCCGCCTGCGCGAGCATGTCGGCGGCGGCAAATTTCGGGTTCGCCGTGTCATCAGCCAGAATCAGCACGTCACTCGGCCCGGCCAGCAAATCAATCGCCACGCGCCCGACGAGCAGCCGCTTGGCCATGCTGACGTAGGCGTTGCCGGGACCGAAAATTTTCTGCACGCGGCGGATTGTCTTGGTGCCATACGCCATCGCCGCCACCGCCTGCGCCCCGCCAACGCGGTAAATCTCGGTCGCCCCGGCCGCGCGTGCCGCAAAAAGAATCGCCGGATTGATGGCCCCATCCTTGCCGCACGGCGTGGTCACGACGATTTCCGGGCAGCCCGCCACCTTGGCGAGGGTGATGGTCATCAGCGCCGTCGAGACCAGCGGCGCGGTGCCGCCGGGAATATAAACGCCCACGCGCTGGAACGGATCAAATTTTTCGCCGACGCTCGCACCGTGCGAGTTTTTGCCGGTCCAGTCCTTGCGTTTGGATTTCTTCGCGAACCCGGCGATGTTCGCCTCCGCTTCCGCCACGGCCGCCCGCAGCGATTCATCAGCCGTGAGCGAGGCGTTGAACAGTTCCGCCTGCGTGACGGCGAGCTGTTCGGCGACCAGCCTGGCACCGTCAAATTTTTCCGTGAATTCCAGCACCGCAGCATCGCCGCGGACAAAGACCTCATGCAAAATCGCCTTGGCGCGCTGCTCGATCTCGGCGTCAAACAGGCTGGAGTCCGCAGCGGCTTCGCGGAGTTTGGCGGAATAATTCTTGTCGGTGTGGCGGACCAGTTTCATGGCCACAGGTTAGGGAAAGTCCGCGGCCAAGTCAAAATTCACCTCAGCAGGGCGGGGCGAGGCGCCTTATGCACCGAGGCCCAAGGCCACCACGGCTTGCAAGGGGGCCTGCCTCACGACGGCCGCGAAAGAAACACGCCTCCGAAAAACTTTTCTTCAGTTTTCATCTGTGGTTACCTGTGGCCACGAAAATGAACAATCCCATCATCGCCGCGCTGGATGTGCCCTCGGCGGAACAGGCCCTCAAACTGGCGGAACAAATCGCGCCGGCGGTCGGTGCGTTCAAGATCGGCAAGGAACTGTTTGTCGCCGCCGGTCCGAACATCGTGAAACGAGTCCGCGCGACCGGGGCCAGCGTCTTCCTGGATCTTAAATTCCATGATATTCCGAACACCGTCGCCAAGGCCGTGGCCGCCGCCGTGCGGCTTGACGTGCAGATGCTGACCATTCACACCAGCGGTGGCAGCGAGATGATGCGCGCAGCGGAAAAGTCCGCGCAGGAAACCGCCAAGTCTCTGGGCCGGCCGGCTCCGCTGGTGCTCGGCGTGACCGTGCTGACCAGCATGGATGGCAATGCACTGACCGAAATCGGCTGTGAATCCAATGTCGGTCATCAGGTCGAACGGCTGGCCACCCTCGCGGTAAAATCCGGTCTGCGCGGTTTGGTTTGCTCGCCGCTGGAAATCGCCGGTCTCCGGCCGATTTTGCCCGCCCACATCCAGCTCGTCACCCCCGGCATCCGCACCGGCGCGGAGAAGGCCGACGACCAGAAACGCACGCTCACCCCCCGGGATGCCATTCAAGCCGGGGCAAGCTGGCTGGTGATCGGCCGGCCGATTTACGCCGCGGAAAACCCGCGCGCGGCGGCGGAGCGGATTTTGGCATCACTCGCCTGACTCGAAAACGCACGAATCACCCGCCATGAAAAACGTCACGCTCATCGCCCTGTTTCAGGCCAAACCCGGCCAGGAAATCGAACTGAGAAACGCTTTGACGGGACTGGTTGCACCGACACGGCAGGAAGCGGGCTGCCTGAATTACGATTTGCACGTCTCGCCGGAAGATCCCGCGAAGTTCTTATTCCACGAAAATTGGACGAGCAAGGCGCTGCTGGATGCGCATTTGCAGTCCGCTCATATCAAGGCGTTGCTGCCCCGGGTGGAAGACCTGTGCGTGGCGTTCCCCGAGATCACGCTTTGGGAGCAGATCGCCTAGCGCGAAATCATTTCGCTCACGAGCGGCGCCTTGACCGCGCGTTTCGCGGCGAAGGCGAAAGCGGTTTTCAACCGGGCCATTGCAATTTTGGCCTGGGTGGAATCTGTGGCATGAACGCGGCACAGCACGGCGTTTTTTTCAACCCATTCACCCGGCTTGGCCATCTGATCCACGCCAACGTCGTAATTGATGTGGGCTTCTTTCATCAGCCGACCGCCGCCCAAATCGCGAATGACTTCGCCAATGATCCGGGCGTCGCACCAGGAAATGTAGCCGGCTTTTGCGGACTTCACTTCCACGACCACTTTCGCGGTGGCATCCAGTGTCAGCTTGCGATTAAACGCCTTCAAATCGGCACCTTGGGCCGCGAGCATTTCGTCCCATTTCGCTCGCGGTGCGCCGGAATTCAAACACGCGCCGGCCAACTTTCGCGCGTCGGCGAATGTTTTGGATTTTTTGGTTTGAATGAGCAAGTGCGCCGCGCAATCGAGAATCAGTTCCATCATGTCTGCCGGGCTTTTGCCCTCCAAGCACGCGACAGACTCCTTCACTTCCAGCCAGTTGCCAGCAGCGCGGCCGAGCGGCGTGTTCATGTCCGTCAGAATCGCGCGGGTGCTGGTGCCGCACTCGTTGCCCAGCGCCACCATCGCCCTCGCCAGCTTGCGCGCATCAGCCTTGGTTTGCATGAACGCAGCGCAGCCAAATTTCACGTCGAGAATGAGCGCGCCCAGACTTTCGGCGAGCTTCTTGGACAGGATCGAAGCCGTGATGAGCGGAATGCTCGGCACCGTGCCGCTGGCGTCGCGCAGGGCGTAAATTTTTTTATCGGCAGGCACCATCGTGTCGGTCTGGCCGCAGATGACACAACCGACTTGCTGGACTTGTTTGACAATCTGAGCGGCGGGCAGCAGCGATTGAAAACCGGGAATGGAATCCAGTTTGTCCAGCGTGCCACCGGTGATGCCGAGGCCGCGCCCGGAAATCATCGGCACACGAAAGCCGAGGCATGCCAGCAGCGGCGCGAGCGGCAGCGAAACCTTGTCGCCAATGCCGCCGGTGGAGTGCTTGTCCACGAGCGGGCGCTTGTCCTTCGGGAATTTCAGCACATCGCCGGAATCCCGCATGGCGAGCGTGAGCGCGGTGGTTTCGGCGGTGTTCAGCCCGCGAAAATAGATGGCCATGAGCATGGCCGACATCTGGTAATCAGGAATCTGCCCGGCGGTGAACTCGCGGATGAATTTGTGAATTTGCTCCGGCAGGAGAACCTTCCCTTCGCGCTTTTTCTCGATGAGCGAAAGGAAGTTCATCTTCAGCCTGGGATTCAACCGTTGAAACGCTTCGCCGCGATGGTCGAGTTATGTCCGCCGAAACCGAAGGAGTTGTTGACGATGGCGTTCACCGGCATTTCGCGCGCGGTGTTCGGCACATAGTCCAGATCGCATTCGGGATCGGGATTTTGCAGGTTGATGGTCGGCGGAACAATCCCGTGCTTGATGGCGAGGGCGCAGGCTGTCATTTCCACCGCGCCGGCGGCGCCGAGCATGTGGCCGGTCGCGCCTTTGGTGGAGCTGACAACGAGATTCTTCGCATGGTCGCCAAAAACGGATTTGATGGCCTGCGTTTCGCAGACGTCGCCCTGCGGCGTGGAGGTGCCGTGGGCATTGATGTAGGAAATATCCGTGATGTTCAGACCTCCGGAACGCAGCGCCATCTTCATGCAACGCGCCGCGCCTTCGCCGCCCGGCGAGGGTGCGGTGAGATGATGCGCATCGGCCGTGTTGCCGTAGCCGGCAATCTCGCAGTAAATCTGCGCGCCGCGTTTGCGGGCGTGTTCCAATTCCTCCACCACGATGACGCCGGCACCTTCACCCATGACAAACCCGTCGCGCTCCTTGTCGAACGGCCGGGAGGCCGTTTTCGGATCGTCGTTGCGGGTGCTCATGGCTTTCATCGCGCAAAAACCACCAATGCCGAGCGGAATGACGGCCGCTTCCGAGCCGCCCGCAAACATCACGGTCGCGTCGCCGGCCTTGATCGTGCGCCAGGCTTCGCCGATGGCGTGATTCGCGGTGGCGCAGGCGGAGCAGGTGGCAAAATTCGGCCCGCGCAAATTGAAATACATGGAGATGATGCCAGAAGCCATGTTCCCGATGAGCATCGGAATGGTGAATGGCGACATGCGTCCGGGTCCGCGTTCGAGCAGCGTTTTGTGCTGTTCGGAGGTGGTCGCCAAACCACCAATGCCAGAACCGAGCATCACCCCGATTTCGTCGAGGTTTTCCTTTTCGAGTTCCAGACCGGAATCCTTCAGGGCACTCCACGCGGCATAGACCCCGAACTGCGAATAGCGGTCCGTGCGACGAATTTCCTTGGGCGAGGGAAAGGCGGGGGCGGGGTCAAAATTCCTCACTTCGCCGGCGATCTGCGTGGCGTAGGCCGAGGTGTCAAACGCGGTGATTTTATCTATCCCGCACTGGCCAGAAACGAGATTTTGCCAGAACATTTTAAGGTCGTGGCCAAGCGGAGTGACCACGCCCAAGCCGGTAACGACCACCCGGCGATCGGAATAAGTGTTTGCCATGACAAAATCAAACGGGGCAGTTCGGGCTGTGTCCAGCCTAAACTGCCCCGCCGGTTCAAAATTCAATTACTTTTGGGCTTCTTCAACGTATTTGATGACGTCGCCGACACTCTGGAGTTTCTCGGCCTGTTCATCCGGCACCTCGATGCCAAATTCTTCTTCCAAAGCCATCACGAGTTCCACCGTGTCGAGCGAGTCGGCACCGAGATCCTCAATGAATTTGGCCGCCGGAACAACCTGGTCGGGTTTCACCCCGAGCTGTTCGACGATGATGTCTTTTACGCGCTGATCAATGGGTTTGTCTGACATAAATAATAGTGACTGTTATCTAGCGTGCAATCGCTGCTGGCGTCAAGCCAGAATCATTTATTTTTCCACCCGTCCCCGGCCTTCCCCGGCCGTTTTCAACCATAAACTGAACGGAAATTCCAGCTTTACATGACCATTCCACCGTCCACCGTCAATACTTGACCGGTAACGTAGCGCGCCGCCGGGCTGCCAAGGAAAAGTGCCGCCGCTGCGATGTCTTCCGCCTCGCCGAAACTGCCGAGCGGAATCTGCTTCAGCAACGCCGCCTTCAGCTCCTCCTTCAGCTCCGAGGTCATGTCCGTTTGGATAAAGCCCGGCGCGATGGCGTTCACCGTAATGCCGCGGCCGGCCAGTTCCTTCGCCGCCGACTGCGTGAAACCAATCAAGCCGGCCTTGCTCGCCGCGTAATTGCACTGACCCGCGTTGCCAATGAGGCCGATGACCGAGGAAATGTTGATGATGTGACCGCTGCGCGCCTTGATCATCGCGCGGCTGAACGCCTTGGTAACGAGAAACGCACCTTTGAGGTTTGTATCCAAAACGGTGTCCCAGTCCGCGTCGCTCATGCGCATGAGCAAGCCGTCGCGGGTGACGCCGGCGTTGTTCACGAGAATGTCCACCTTGCCCGCCTCGGCAAGAATCTTCTCGGCGGCGGCGTTCACGGCGGCGGCATCCGCCACGTCCACGGCATGGGCCCACGCCTTGCGGCCCAGCGCGCGAATTTCCGCCGCGACCTTCTCGGAATTTTCCTGCGTGCGCGAAACGACGACGACATCCGCGCCTTCAGCGGCGAATTTCAAGGCGATGGCACGGCCGATTCCGCGGCCCGCGCCGGTGACCACGGCAATTTGGTTGGTGAGTTGGCTCATAATGTTTCAGCAATGTTTAACCACGAATGCAGACAGAGGAAACGCATTTTTAAAGTTCAATTGCGTGCGCGAGCCTGGCCATGTCTGCCAGAACGTGGACATGTTTTTGAAATTGGCCGGCGGGCACAAGGAACAACAAACCGCGATGCCGGTGGACATTGCGGATTCGCGCCATTTACAGCAGCGATTATTGGATCGCGATCTGCGGCCGATAATTTCTCCCCGCCGATCAGACTGTCAACCAACTCATCAATGACCTGCCAACGATCACCGGACTGCAAATCAACCGTCATTTACTTTTTCCCGTGTTCCTTGATGACGGCGAGCATGGCGTTGGCATCGGGGGATTTTTCGAGGGCTTCGCGGAAATCGGCCTTGTGGAGGAGCTTGGCAATGTTGGCCAGCGTGTGAAGATGTTTTTGAAACTGCCCTTGCGGAACGAGGAACAACATGACGAGTTTGACGGGCTGGTTGTCAAGCGCGTCGAAATTGACGCCTTTGGGGGAGCGACCCAGCGCGCCGACCACCTCAAAGATCAAATCGGTGGAGGCATGGGGAATGCCGATGCCGAAGCCGATGCCCGTGGACATGGAGGTTTCGCGCTTTTTGACGGCGGCGGTTACGGCGTCGCGGTCGGCAGCCTGGATTTTACCGGTGGCTACGAGATTGCCGATGAGTTCATCAATGGCTTCCCAACGGTTCGCTGCTTTCAGTTCGGGAACGATTTGCTCACGTCCCAAGATATCGGCTAAATCCATAACTGCGGGAGGATGAATCCAAAGGCGGTATCATTTCAAGACAGAATTGATAACAAATTTTCCAGCCTCAGACGAGGCGTTGCAGCCAATGGAGGATCAGGCCCGTGCTTTCCGACCACCAAGCCAGTGAATCCAGCAGTCCGACCCGCGCGGTCAGCAGCGGAATTCCAAACAGCAGCACGCACACATTGCCCAGAAAAATCACCACGGCGGAAAACAAATAGCCTTGCGACGTGATGTCCGACTGCCGCGTCTGCAGCACATGAAAGGTCAGCGAGACGTGAAACGCATACGCCGCGCCGATCAACACGTGAAACCAGATCAGCGGCCAGCTCCACCACCAACGGCCCAGCGAATAGAGACCGATGACAATAACGGCATACAGCGGGAAAAAATACGGCGCGAGGGCAATGACAAAATTCGTCTTGGAGATGACCACATGGCCGCCCTTGGAGGTAACCTTCAGCTTCTTCACCTCGCCGCCAAACAGCCACGTCCAGAGCGCGTGGGTCAATTCGTGGCCGAAGACATAAATCCACATCGGTTTGGGCAGCAGGATGAAAACCACCATCCAGCAGGCGGCCCCGCCCAGAAACGGCACCCAGATCGTGTCCGCGCTGCCGGAGGCGCGCAGCACCAGCCACAACGCCCGCAACGCGCCAGCACAGACCGGCAGCAGCAGCAGCCCAATGATGAATTTGATCCACTTCGGCACGCCGGAAAGCATTCAGAATTTGACATGAGGAAGCCAGCCGAAAGCGACACCGGCGCGGCGGGTGTCTCCGCAAGCCGCAACACCGCATTGCCAGCAGTGAACCCGGCTCGCGAAGCCGCTCGCCCCGCCAGCGCCGACAGAATTAAATCACTTTGAACTTTGAACTTTGGCCTTTGGATTTAAGATTTCCGCGCCATGACACAAGATCAAGTTCTCCAGATTTTCCGGGACAGCGGCGCGCTGCTCGAAGGCCATTTCATCCTGCGCAGCGGATTGCACAGCCGCCAGTTCTTCCAATGCGCCCTCGCGCTTCAGCAAATGCCCGCCGTCGAAAAACTCGGCGCGGCCCTCGCCGCCAAGGTCAAGCCGCTGGGTGCGGTGACGGTCGTGGCGCCGGCCATGGGCGGATTGGTCATCGGCCAGGAAGTCGCGCGGCAGCTCGGCGTGCGGTTCATCTTCGTGGAAAAAGAGGAGGGCAAACTCGTCCTCCGGCGCGGCTTCAAGATTGCGCCCGGCGAAAACATTCTCGTCGTCGAGGATGTTGTGACCAAGGGTGGACGCGTGCAGGAAACCATTGACATCGTGCGCGCCAACGGCGGCAACGTCGCCGGCGTGGCGATGGTGGTGGACCGTTCCAATGGCGCGGTAAATCTTGGCGTGCCACAGTTCAGCCTCATCGCCCTGCAAGTCGAGGCGTTTGATCCGAACCATCTTCCGCCCGATCTTCAGCAAACTCCGGCAGTGAAACCGGGTAGCAAATAAATGAACGGAGCGAGGAAAGGCGTTGGTGGCGCGAACGTCCTCGCGGGCCGCAGCTAACCCATCGCTTCGCACCCACAAGAACCTCCCTCTCTTGCCCGGTTGTGCCACCAAAACTGCGCCAGCCACCGGCCAACTGTGCCATTGCGCCACGCTTGGCACAGTTTTATGCCAGCTTGCCTGATAGTCTGATGCCAGTTTTCTCCTTTGTTTCCAGCCATCCCATGAATTTTTATCCGTTTGGCACCGTTCGGCATCTTTATTGCATTGAATATGCAAGTAGATAAATCGAAACCAGTTTAACCGAAAAATTTTATGGCAAAAGTATTAGGCATTGATTTAGGCACCACGAACTCTTGCATGGCCGTCATGGACGCCGGCGAACCGCTCGTCTTGGAAAACTCCGAGGGCAAGCGCACCACACCATCCGTCGTCGCCTTCACCAAGAGCGGCGAACGCGTCGTGGGCGACGCCGCCAAACGTCAGGCCGTCACCAATTCGCGCAATACCATTTACTCCATCAAGCGCTTCATGGGCCGCAAGTTCGATGAAGTTGGCGAAGAAATTAAGCGCATGCCCTACAAGGTCGTAAAAGCATCCAACGGCGACTGCGCCGTGGAAGTCGAAGTGGACGGCAAAGCCAAGCAGTTTTCCCCGCCGGAAATTTCCGCGATGATTCTCGCCAAACTGAAAGCCGACGCCGAAACGCGTCTCGGCGAAAAGATCACGCAGGCCGTCATTACCGTTCCGGCGTATTTCAACGACTCGCAGCGCCAGGCCACGAAGGATGCCGGCCGCATTGCCGGCCTCGAAGTGCTCCGCATCATCAATGAGCCGACCGCCGCGTCGCTCGCCTACGGCCTCGACAAGAAGAAGGACGAGAAGATCGCGGTTTATGATTTGGGCGGCGGCACGTTCGATATTTCCGTCCTCGAAATCGGCGACGGCGTGTTTGAAGTGAAGGCCACCAACGGCGACACGCACCTCGGTGGTGACGACTGGGACAACACGCTGATGGACTGGATTCTCGACGAATTCAAAAAGGAATCCGGCATGGATCTCCGCAAGCAGCCGGACGCCCTCCAGCGCATCAAGGAAGAAGCCGAGAAGGCCAAGATCGCGCTCTCCAGCTCAACCACCTACGACATCAACCTGCCGTTCATCACGGCGGATGCCAGCGGCCCGAAGCACATCCAAAAATCGCTCACCCGCGCCAAAATGGAGCAACTCACGGACAGCCTGTTTGAGCGCACCATCAAGCCCGTGCAAGCGTGCTTGAAGGACGCCGACATCAGCGCCGACAAGATTGACGAACTCGTGCTTGTCGGCGGCATGACCCGCATGCCGCGCGTGGTGGAAACCGCGCACAAGCTCGTCAGCAAACCGCCGCATCAGGGCGTGAACCCGGACGAAGTCGTCGCCATCGGCGCCGGCATCCAGGGCGGCGTGCTCAAGGGCGAAGTGAAGGACGTGCTGCTCCTCGACGTGACCCCGCTTTCGCTCGGCATCGAGACGCTTGGCGGCGTGTTCACGCGCCTCATCGAGCGCAACACCACGATCCCGGCGCGCAAATCGGAAATTTTCTCCACCGCCAGCGACAACCAGCCCGGCGTTGAAATTCATGTGCTCCAGGGCGAACGCCAGTTCTCCAAGGACAACAAGACCATCGGCAAGTTCCAGCTCACCGATATTCCGCCGGCCCCGCGCGGCATGCCGCAGATCGAAGTGACCTTTGACATTGACGCCAACGGCATTCTGCACGTCGGCGCGAAGGACCTCGGCACCGGCAAGGAACAGAAGATCACCATCACGGCCAGCAGCGGCCTCTCGAAGGACGAAGTCGAGAAGATGCGCAAGGACGCCGAGCTGCACGCCGACGAGGACAAGGCGAAGAAGGAAGAAATCGAGACGCGCAACGAGGTGGACAACGCCGTTTATCGCACCGAGAAATTGATCAAAGACAACGCCGACAAGATTTCGGCGGACGACAAGACCAAACTCGAAACCGCGATTGCCGCCGCGAAGGAAGCGCTCAAGGGCAGCGACACCGCCGCCATCAAGTCCGCCGGCGAGAAGCTGAACGAAGCCGCGCAGGCGATTGGCGCGGAACTTTACAAGGCCGCCGCCGCGAAAGCTCAAGCTGAAAAGGCGCAAGCCGGCCAGTCAGCCGGTGGCGAAGCGCCCAAGTCCGAAGAAAAGAAAAAGGACGACGGCGTGATTGACGCGGAAGTCGTGGACGAAAAGAAATAAATTCAGAAACCGCAAAATACGCGGAATACGCGAACAAAAATATTTCGCGTGGTTCGCGTGGTTCGCGGTTGAAATGATTTTCCCGCCGCGAGTGCGGACCGGGAGTTAATTAAGCAGTCAACACAACAAAACAACCAAAGAAAAACAGTATGGCATTGAACATCAAACCGCTCGGCGACCGCATCCTCGTGGAAGCCGTCGAAGAGAAGGAAGTCAAAAAGGGCGGGATCATCATCCCCGATACCGCCAAGGAGAAACCGCAGGAAGGCATTGTCCGCGTGCTCGGCACCGGCAAGCTGGACGACGAAGGCAAGCGCATCGCGTTTGAAGTAAAGGTCGGCGACCGCGTGCTCGTTTCCAAATACGGCGGCACGGAAATCAAAATTGACGGCAAAGAATACAAGATTTTCAGCTCGGACGACCTCGTCGCAATCCTGAACTAAAAAATTCGAACGGCAGGGCGCGTCACTCCGTGCGCACCGCAGCGGGCAGTTCTCTGCCCGCCCTGCCAAAAAACACCATTAACCAATAAAATTAACCAAATAAAATATTATGGCAGCAAAACAATTACTGTTTGATGAAGCGGCCCGTCAGGCCATCCTGCGCGGCGTTTCCAAGCTCTCCAAGGCGGTCGTCGCGACGCTCGGACCGAAAGGCCGCAACGTCGTCATTGACAAAAAATTCGGTTCCCCGACGGTGACCAAGGACGGCGTCACGGTCGCGAAGGAAATCGAACTGGAAGACCCGTATGAAAACATGGGCGCCCAGATGGTCCGCGAAGTCGCGAGCAAGACCAGCGACATCGCCGGCGACGGCACCACGACGGCGACGGTTCTGGCCGAGGCGATTTATCGCGAAGGATTGAAGTTCGTCACCGCTGGCGCGAACCCGATCGGCATCCAACGCGGCATCAACAAGGCGGTGGAAGCCGCCGTGGAACAGCTCGGCAAGATCTCCAAGAAGGTCAAGGACAAGGAGGAGATCAAGCAGGTCGCCGCAGTTTCCGCGAACTGGGATTTCGAGATTGCCGACAAGATCGCCGACGCGATGGACAAAGTGGGCAAG
>JAJXXI010000042.1 GCA_021781185.1 bacterium | reverse complement strand
CGCGCCGCCGCCCTGTCCTATTCCTCGCTGCTGGCGCTCATTCCGCTGCTGGCCGTGGCCATCAGCGTCACCAGCAGCCTGCTCAAAAAGGAAGGCGAGGCGAAAATTTATCAGGCCATTGACAAGTTCGTCTCCAATGTCATGCCGCCGGCAACCGTCAGCACCAATGAAAACCACGTTTCATTGAATCTGAACCCGGGGATTTCCGTGGCCATGACGCAAACCAACCGGGCTTTTTTGGAAGCCGGCACCAACCGGGTCGCGGGCACGAACCTGTTGGCTATGGCGGCGGCGTCCAGTCATGGCGGCGACGAGCGTGTCGTCAATGCCCAGATGACGGCCGCCAGAAGGATCCACGATTTCGTGCAGAAAACGCAGAGCGGAACGCTCGGGGCCATCGGCATGCTGGCGCTTGTGTTGGTGGCCATTCGAATGCTGGCCAACATCGAAGCCACCTTCAATGACATCTGGGGCATCACGCGGGGGCGAAGCTGGATGTGGCGCATTGTGCTTTACTGGACGACCATCACGCTTGGCCCGCTGGCGCTCGTGGGGGCGGTGGGGCTGGCTGGCAGTTCGCACCTGCAAACGGTCAAGGATTTCTTCGAACAGATGCCGCTCGTCGGCAGCCTGCTGTTTGATTTCGTGCCACTCGCGATGCTGTGGCTGATTTTTGCGACGGTGTATCTGCTGGTGCCCAACACCCGGGTGAAACTGTCCGCCGCGCTGGTCGGCGGCATTGTGGCCGGTTCCGCCTGGCAGTTGAACAACATGCTCGGCTTTCTCTACACCTCCCGTTTTGTCACCAACAGCAAGATCTACGGCAGCCTCGGCCTCGTGCCGGTGTTCATGATCGGCCTCTATTTTTCCTGGATCATCCTGCTGTTCGGCGCGCAGGTCGCCTACGCGTTTCAAAACCGGAAGTCGTATTTGCAGCAGAAGCTCGTGGAAAACATCAACCAGCGCGGGCGTGAGTTCGTGGCCCTGCGGCTGATGACGTGTTTGGGGCAGCGCTTTCAACAGGGAGTGCGTCCGGCAACCGTGCATCAGCTTTCCGGCGAGCTTGGCATACCCAGTCCGCTAACGCAGTCCGTGCTGCGCACTCTGGCGCACAAGCAGTTGGTCACGGAGGTTGCCGGCTCCGAGCCGGCTTATGTGCCCGCCCGTCCGCTCGAAACCATCAACGCCTACGACATTCTCCGAGCCATCCGCACCGGCACCGGCCAGGAACTGCCGCTGCACGAGGAGCCGGCGCTGAACGAAATCTACGGTGAGTTTGCGCGCATCGAACTGGCGGAACGCAACGCCGCCGCCTCCATCTCCTTGCAGTCACTCGCCAGTCGGTTGACCGCGCCGGCCGCGCTGTCCGGACCAGCCGAGACCACAGAGGCTGATTTGGAACTGGTGGTCGCATCCGAGCCGGAGGAGGAATCGCCAGCCGGGGCAGCCGCAGAAAGCCCTCCGCCACCGGCCAGCATCCCAGGCGAAAAGCCCCGCGCAAGCTCGCCGGAAACCGCCCCGGCGATAGCCCAACAACCCATCCGCCGCAATGTCGTCATGCCGGATGAAAACCGCGAATTTCCGCTGTAACTCAGAAATAATCACGATCGCCAGCCGCAAACAGTGAGCGGATAACCGGTGCCCAGGAAAAGGCTGCTGGCTCACACGAGGCTGGAACGGGACCGCGAGCGGTTTTCCATTGTGGTATATCTCCTGCCGGCACCACAGGCTGACCCTCACTCTGCTTGTTTGTCCGCCAACTCAGGCCATTCCGCTTCAGCACATGCCTCGCCTCGCTTTTGTTCGTCAACGGCCATCCCCGCATCCCACCTCACGTCCGTTGATACCGCAGGTTAATGGGCGTTTCGGCCACGGCAATCCTTCCCGGATGGTTGCTGCCGAAACTCCAGAAAAATTCCGTGACTCGTGCTCAACTGCCCGCCGCCGAGGCGGTGCTGGTGGCGATGGAATTTGTCGTTTCTTCCGCCGCGCCCATCGGGGCAATACGGTTGGCTACGTTGACGCCGTTGATCTCGTCGTAATTGAAGACCAGCCGGGCGTCCGGACGCAAATCGCTCAATTTGCCATTGATCTTGCCGTTGACCATGATGGCGCAGTTGTCCGCCACGTTGAATTTTTTGGTTTCAAACAGCGACTTGGCTTTCACGGTTTTTTCGGTGAGGTCAATGGCCGTCAACGTGCCGGTGAATTGCCGGCTGGTCTGGGCAATTTGCCGGGCGGTTGGCTGGCCGTTTGGCTCCTCGTAAATCACCGTCACCTGATCGCCGGGATGCAGGTCGGCCAGCGTGCCGCTTTTGTCGTCGCGCAACACCACCGGGCAGTCATTCGCGATGCGCAACTGCTTGTCCCAGCCCGGCCAGTGCAGCGTCAGGGTGTGTTGTTTGGAATCAATCGCCTTCACCGCGCCGGTATATTGCATTGGTTGCTGCTGGATCTGATTGGCGATCAGCACGCCGTGGACATCCTGGTAGCTCACCCTGACTTTCTGGCCCGGCCGCAGATTGGCCGCCGTGGCGTCCGGTTTTTGCCACAACCGGTAAACGCAGGGGTCGCCGAGGTTGAACGTCTTTTTAAACAGGAACCAGCCCTGGACCTTCAACACGTGTTCCTGCGGATCAACGGAAACCACGGTGCCGGTGTAGTGTTCGTAACGCCCGCCCGCCGGTGTCGGCTCGTCTGCCGATACGCGCAAAACCGCCGACGTCACCAGGAGCGTCGCGCCCAGTGCCAGCCAATGATTGAATAGATTTGTTTTCATGTTGTTCCTTTCATTTGCCACTGGAGGCCCGTCAAAACCAGAAGCGAACGCCGATGCCGCCGG
>JAJXXI010000085.1 GCA_021781185.1 bacterium | reverse complement strand
ATTGCAGTAGCCAATGATGACCGCGAGAATGTTGTTGAAGTCATGGGCCACACCGCCGGCGAGCTGGCCGACCACCTCCATTTTTTGCGCCTGGATGAATTGCGCTTCCAGTTTTTTCTTGTCCGTGATGTCTTCCTTGACCGCCAGAAAATGGGTGATCCGGCCCGTCCTGTCGTAAATGGGCGAGATGGAGGCCGATTCCCAGAACAGCTCGCCGTTCTTTTTCCGGTTGTGAAACTCCCCGCGCCATTCCTGGCCGGACGTGATGGCTCGCCACAGTTGCGCATAAACCTCGTCCGGCGTTTCGCCCGATTTCAGGAGGCGGGGATTTTTCCCCACGGCTTCTGCATAAGTGTAGCCCGACGCCGCTGTGAACTTGGAATTGACATAGGTGATGCTGCCCGCCGGATCGGTGATGACGATGGAGGCGGGGCTTTGCTCGACGGCCTGGGACAACTGGCGCAACTGCTCGTCCATCCGGTTGCGTTCGGTGACGTCGTGCAACAGGACCAGCAGCAGCGGGTGGCCATGGAATTCGATCCGCGACGCCGAGGCGTGAACCGGCACGATCTGTCCGTTCTGCAGGAACATTTGCAGTTCACAGCCACCCGCGTGTTCGCCGTTGGCGGCGGCGCGCAGGCAGTCAAAGGCCAGCGATTCCCTTTGGGGAGCAAAAAGTTTGGCCTGATTGAAACCGAGGATTTCCGTGCGCGTCCGGCCCAACAGATGTTCCGCCCGCACGTTCGTGTCTATGATCCGTCCGGAGTCTTCGTCAATCAGGAACACCGCGTCGCTCAGGGCTTCAAACAGGTGCCGGTATTTGTGTTCGGATTCGCGCATGGCGGTGTCCGCCCGCCGGCTTTCGCGCCGGGTCTGGGCTTCGTCGAGCTCGCGCTCGACCGCCGGCACCAGCCGGGCCAGATGGGTCTTCATCACATAATCCTGGGCGCCGGATTTCATGGCCTCGATGGCCACGTCCTCGCCGATGGTGCCCGAGACATAGATGAAGGGCGCATCGCAGCCGGCTTCCCGGGCCAGTTTCAACGCCGCCGCCCCGCTGAAGTAGGGCATCGTGAAATCGCACAGGATCAGATCCCAGTTTTTTTGCTGCAGGGCGCTGCGCATCGCGGCGGCGGTGTCCACCCGTTCAAACGCCACGGTGTAACCGCCGCCTTCCAGTTCCGCCACCAGCAGCCGGGCATCATTCTCGACGTCTTCAACGATCAATACGCTTAAGTTCTTTTTCATGGTCAGTCCCTTAGTTTATCCTCGCGGTCGGGAAATTGGAAAAAGCGTTTCACGCAGTCCGGGCACAAGCTGTGGGTGAACTGCGCTTCCGAGTGGTCCCGGATAAAAACTTCGACCGGCTGCCATTGGTTGCGGTCATCGCGGATTTTTTTGCAGCGGGCGCAGATGGGCGGCAGGCTGCTCAGGCGCTTCACCTCCGCCAGTGCATTGCGCAATTCCAGGATCAACCGGTCAAGCCCCGCGCCATTGTCGCGGATGTAAATCACCGTTTTGTCCTGGGGCAGCGCGGAAAGCGGGGGTTTTTTCCTGTTTTCCAAATTTCCACCTGCTGGTTTCACTTCGCCGATTTCGATTTTGGCCGTGGCACGGTGGCTGGTAAACTTCACGGCGTTGGAGATCGGGTTGACCAGCATCAGGCCCAGCAGGGCGCGGTCGGCCCGCACCGCCGGCAAGGGGTTGATTTTCCAGGCAATCTTCCGCGCCGCCGTGTCCGCCTGAAAATCGCCCAGCGCTTCCCTGGCCAGTTGGTCAAACTGGCCGAATGGCCGGTTGACCAACCGGGAGCGCTCGACGCCCAGCAGGCGCCCCCCGGCAAGATTCCCCGTCAGAATCATGCCCTCGCGGTGGAGGTTGTAGTAAGCCACCGGGGCAAAGTCGTAATAGGTGGCATATTGATCCAGCAATGTTTCCATCTGGGTCTTGGCCTGCTTGAGTTCCTCATTCTGCAGCTCCAGTTCGAGCTGATGAACTTCCAGTTCTTGCTGCAGTCGCCGCAGATCGTCCTCGGTCCGGGGTGGGCAGGCCGCCGTTGTCACCTGAAGCCGCGTTTTCGCCAGGCGTCGCAACGCGACGGGGGAGCTGGCGGGCGTGGTTTTAGGGTTCAGTTTCATGGAGAAATCAAGGGGAAGCCGCCAAAACTTCCGGGCCGCGCGGGCGTCGAATTGTAAAATCCAGAGTTTCTTTCAGGCCTGTAGCCGCCGACGTGAGGAGGCTCCCTATTCGCTGCCCATCTTGAAGTTTGAGCCTCATCACCTCGGCGGCCACGGGGTTTTGCAAGCGCCTCTCCACATTCCGGGTTGTTTCTACCCGCACCCGGATTTCCAGTTCACTGGCGTTGCGCGATGCCACGGATATTGCTTCGTGGCACTGATCGCGCGGATGAAATGGGTTGGATTTGGCCTTGTCGGCCTGGCTGCGCCGGATGGTGGCCGGTTCTGTCCGTAGTCCGGCCCGCCAGGGTTGTCTATCGAAGCCCTGTCCGAATTTGTTGTTTTGCCGAATCCCATCCATGGTTTTTTCCCGGCACGTTTTCCTCCTAAACTCGAAGTGGATTAGTTAAATCATTGACTGGATCGGATTAGAAGTCAAGGCACTGCCATATTATGGCCGTATGGCCGGAAACAACCCGGTATTTCCATGGGGTGTTTACCCCATCCCGGAGGCGGCGCAGTTTCCCGTCCGGGAATCTGGCGGCAGGTCGTGGTTTTGCTTCAGCCATGATCAAGGCATCGAGCACTTCCCTTACTTTGCAGACCAGCCGAATCGTCTTCTTGCCATCCGCCGCCGCCAGCACTTCTTCGTAGCCGCAGGTCTGGACGCCG
>JAJXXI010000682.1 GCA_021781185.1 bacterium | reverse complement strand
GCCGCCGGCGCCGGGAAGAAAACCAAAAGCAGAAAACCGGCCCACGAAAACAAACAACAACAATGCCCGCCAACCTTGTAGCGTAATTAACCCGCGCTTGAGGTCATTGATTCAAAAACACGCCGGTGGCTCGCGCTTGCCCTCCGGGTCAGGCAACAAGGCCAGGTCGCGGCAAATGCGAAACCCGTCCGTTTCCCGCCTGTCCAGTTCTCCATAAACCGCGCGCTCATCGGCGTTCAACTCGCGGATGTAGGTCTCGCCAACACCGGCAATCACCGCCTCCGCTTCTTTCAAGTGCTGCTCGCGCGGGTCGTTGAACAAAGCCCGGTTGCAATCGTAGAAACACCCAACAAGACGCAAGACGACCGACGCCGACACGGCCCTATAAAGAAACGGCACCGCCTCAACCAAAAAATTATTGCGCGCGTGCGGCTGCGCTTGGAAACGAGGCTCAATCACGTCCTTGTAGAACTTGGCAAGCAGCGCGTTCTCCTTTTCCAGCAGAGACAACGCCGCCCGCGCTTGGCGAATGTTTTCAATCACCGTGTCACATGAAGTCGTGGCTTTCGTGACGTTATGCAGAGATGCAGTGTTATGCAGGCTGTAGTGATGCAGGTGTGCAGTTTGCAGAGTGCAGGATGCAGACGAATCTTTACTGCATACCTGCATAACGGACTCAACGGGCAGAACCGCAGCATCGGGATTCGTCCACAAGTCAGGGTCGTGAGAAACAAAACAGAGGCGCAGCCTGTCCTTGACGCGCTTGTCTATCGCCACCTCGAATGTATCGCGGAAATACACCTGCGCCGCCGCAAAACTTTCCGCGTGCCTGTCACAGTCAATTCGCAAACCAAGTTTCAAACCGTCGCCGGATGGACTGACGAAGCCGAAAGCGATGTGCGGATCACGCATTACTTTGTCGCGGACGGTCGGGAGCGATTCGCCGAGATCGTCCAAGTCCACTTGAATGAAGCCGGAATGAATCAGCGGTTCCTTGCGAGTCGCCGCCGTGCCAGACATCGTGAACGCGGGAAGCTCGGTCTTCTTTTGGTCGTAAGCTTTCGCATCCACCGCGCGCAAATTGCGGAGGCTCGTGACGCTTGCAGCATACCTACCTGCGCGAATGTCCCGCAGCAAGTTGGCGATGGAAACATCCATTAAAGGAGATGTGGCGCGGGCGTTGGCGAACATGGTGACGGGCACGTCGAGCAGGCTGGATTTGCGGGTTGAAGACTTTTTTTCAAATGTGCAACTTTTCATTGTCTCGTTCGCCGTCGCGCTGATTTCGTTGGTCACGCGGCGGTCTTTTTTATTGCTCAGGTTGAGTGGCAGCCGGAATCGGCTGAAAAGTTTTCGCGCAGCCAGCCCGCGGTGAGGACTGGCCACGCGCCCCGCCGGGGAGCGAACGACGCGCCGCCAACAGCGCGCAAGAAACCCGGCGAGGAAAGTATTTTCAAGCTGTTACCTCCCGTTGCTGGCGCAGAAGTGAATCGCGCACATTTGGCCAAAAAAAGAGGAGACGGTGATTGAGTTTGACGTGCGGAATTTTTCCGGCCTTGATGTAGTTGTGAAGCGTGCCGCGTGAAATCGGCAATCGCTTCAGCAATTCGTCGGCGGAAATGAAATTCTCATCTGCCGGAACCGATTGAATGTCGTTGCTCTTCATTGCGCACAATTTTGAATGACTGTGCGCAGATTAAAACGGTGGAGTCCTGATTTAATCGTCCCGTGATTCCGTCAGAAGTGGACGCTGAAACTACCAATGATTCGCCGGTAGCGTGTGAACAAATCAGCGTTGCGGCATTCCTTGGAAGATTTTCGCGCAACCTCGCCGCGCTCGAATTGGGCAATCACGTCGAGACGCTGGCCGGTGCGGTCTTTCTCGCCCACGGGCGGTTTTGCATTTCCACGCCAATCAGCAACCGCAGCCTTCAATGAGCTTTCGATACGCCAATCCTGGGCGTTGGGGTCAATCGCAATGATGATTTGTCCATTGTTGTGAGCCAGCAGCATTTGGTCACATAGCCGCTGATTCAAGTAAGGCTTCTGCAACGCTGCCAATTTTTTGCCGTTCCGCTTGCGGTTCAGATAGAGCATGAGCGGTCGGAAGTCGTTCAAGAGCGTGACTGGCGGGACAATGTAGCCGTGTTGCGATGGCAGATTTTCCCAGATTCGCTTTTTGAAATCGGCTTGCTCCTTCGCCGTCAATTTAGACCACGAGAAAAATCCGCGAGGCGTGCGCTGGTTCTAATCCTTGATGGCCCTGATGAAAATTCCTAAGCGATTCAACCCAGCCAAATTTCGTTTTTGGTAAATCAATTCCGCGTTCGGATGTCGCCGGATGATTTCCCAAATAGCCGCTTCAATCGGAACCTTATTGTTGCCGTTCCACCAATGGGCATGGTCGAAACGCGCGTCCTGCAAATGCCACAGGAAATGCTTGGCTTCGCGTCTGGCTTGTTGGTGTTTCATGGCAATGCAGGCTTCGCTGGCAGTTGGACTGTGAGTTTAACCGGATTTGCTGGCCGCACGTTGAACCACTTCTCCGCCTCGGCCTTCGTCGCCAGTCCCTTGTAATGGCCGTGAATCATCGCTGGACTGTTGCCCGCCTGCTGTGCGGTCAGATTTTCGTTGGCGTGCAACGCGAAATGATAGGTGCAAAAGGCATGGCGCAGTCCGTTCCGGCGTATCGGGATTCCCATCTCGTCCCGCAACTTGCCGAACAAGTCGTGAAAATTATCGAGCGTGTCATCCCAAACATTGCCATCCATCCCGCAGAACGATTCGAGCCACGCTGCCAGCGCCGGAACGATTTCAACCAGCCGGCGCTGCCTCGTCTTGGCTTTGGTTGCCGCGATTTCTATATGGCCCGGCACGCGCCACACGTCCTGCCAATTCAAGCGCGCGATTTCCTGCAATCGCAGTCCCGCCAAGCCACCCAGCGCAATCACCGGCAGCAAGGTTCGGAATGCTGCCCGTTGGCTGGCGGCGTCCAGCATCATCCGCAGTTCCTTTGGCGTGAAGAATTCCACTTCGCCAAAATCTTCAATCTCTTTTGCCATCCCTTCGGCCACCAGCAAGCGGTGATTCGCGGGCAGATAATCACGCTCGACCGCCCATTTCAAAAACATCTTCACCGCGTTGCGCCTGCCGTTGCGTGTGCGTGGTGAAACGTCACCGTGACCATTGAGGTAGGCGGTCAAATGGTCGCGCGTCAAATCGCAAACTGCATGGCCGGGAAACGTATTGGCAAATTCGCGCAGCCACATGCCGACGATGTAGTGCCATGACGGGGACAACTGCGGGCGCTTGCCATCCTTTGCGACCGTCCGCACTTTTCGGCCTTCGATGAACTGCTCAACTGCCGTGCTCAAATCCACCCGCTCGACCTTGGCCACGTTGGAGAGGAAACCGTCCACGGCTTCGGATAGCGGGCGCTCGCCCAGCTTCCGTGAATTCGCGCAGAACTGGCCCACGGCGTCACGGATGGAAACGCGCTTGCCGGTTGCTTCAAAAAAACGCTGCAATTCCTCAATGGCATTTTGCGCATCGGCAGTCTGCCCCGGTGAAAGCGTGGTTGTTTTGCCTTTGGCCAAATCCGCGACCACCTTGTCGGCTTCGCGCTTGGCTTCGGCGTAGGACGCGAAAAGCCGCATTTGGCTCTTGGGCTTCCCGTCCACCCGCTGCCGCCAGTAAAGGCGATAGCCCGCCGGCGTCTTGTAAATCGTCGCCAGCACCTTGCCCTTGCCCCGGTGCCGCAGTCGCTTTGGGAATTTCACTTGCTGCTCACTTTCAGCCTCTAAAGCGCCCAGAATGTTTGCGGATTGTTTGCAGGCAGTTTCGGCGCTCTCGTTTGGCGGCTCGCCGGAATTGGCGATTTCGCCAATGTTTTCAATGCTAATTAAATGGTCGGGGCGGAGAGATTTGAACTCTCGACCTCTTGCACCCCAAGCAAGCGCGCTAGCCGGGCTACGCTACGCCCCGAACCATTAAATCATTGGCGAATTGAAAGATTTCAGCGTATCCATTATGACAATCCGACACCGAAATCTGATACTGTTTGCATTAATTAAAGGGAAACAAACAACGCCCGTCAAGGCGTCAGAGTCGGAATCAGAGTGGCAGAAAACGCCCTTCTCAAACTTAATCCGCTACGTTCAATCCGGGACATATTTTGCCCGGATGAAAGTAAAGGGCAAGCTGATTCGCCGCAGTCTTAAAACAAAAACACTTTCAGTCCACTGGTGTTATTGAATGAATGACCGTCATCTGCGACAATCCGCGCAACGCGGAGATGATTCCGTCCAACCTGATCGGCTTTTGCCACTGTGTATCATCATGTGAGTCTGGTGTATGGCCCTGTCAAAAAATAAAGGCGGGCGGAATTCTTAAAATTGCCGTCCGCCTGAATTCAACCTATGTTGGAGCGGGACTGAGGGTCTGAAAATCGAAAATTAAGGCCGAGCTGGTTATGAATAATGATGCAAGTATGACGAGTGGCAAGCCCCGCCCAAAAGTTGAAGTTTGGAAGGAAATCGTGTTTAAATACCAGCAGCCTTCGGCGTGGCGGGCGCTCTGGCAAATCATCAACACCGTCATTCCGTATGCCGCGCTCTGGTATCTGATGTATGTCTGCGTCCCGATTTCCTGGTGGCTGGTCGTGCCCCTGGCGATTCTGGCCGGCGGGTTGCTTGTCCGGGTGTTCATCATCTTTCATGATTGCGGACATGGCTCTTTCTTCAAATCTTCCGCCGCCAACGACGCCGTGGGTTTGCTGGCGGGCGTCCTGACGTTCACGCCCTATTACCACTGGCGTTGGGAACATGCCATCCACCACAGCAGCGCGGGGGATCTTGACCGGCGTGGCACCGGCGATGTCTGGACCATGACCGTGCAGGAATATCTCGAAGCGTCGCGCTGGAAGAAGTTCGCCTACCGGCTGGCGCGCAATCCGTTCATTCTTTTCGTCATTGCACCGCTGTTTCTGTTCCTGATCCGGCAGCGGTTTCCATCGTCAAAAGCCAGCCGGCGCGAACGTCATTCCGTTTATGCGATGAATCTGGCCATTTTGGGGGTGGCCCTCATGCTGATTTGGACTTTTGGTTTCAAAGCCTATTTGTTGATTCAATTGATCATCCTGATGGTGGCTGGAGGCGCGGGCGTGTGGATGTTTTACGTCCAGCACCAGTTCGAGGATGTTTACTGGGAACGGGGCGAGAACTGGGATTACACGGCGGCCGCTTTGCAGGGCAGTTCCTTTTACAAGCTGCCGCGCATTTTGCAGTGGTTTTCCGGCAACATCGGTTTCCACCACATTCACCATCTGAGCCCGCGCATTCCCAATTACAATCTGGAGAAATGTCACCAGGCCGATCCGCTTTTCCAGCAGGTGAAACCCATCACGATGTTTTCCAGCCTCAAATCATTCACCTACCGCCTGTGGGATGAAAAAGGACGCCGATTGGTCGGTTACGGTCACATCAGGCAGTTGCGGAGACAGCATAAGTAATCAAGCTGTTAAATCTGCCGCCCATCCAGTAGGGCGCGCAGATGCGATGTTTTACCTCATGAATCCGGCGGCTTGTTTACTTCAAAACTCCCGCCGCCACCCGATCTCATCAGGCGGACAAGCATGACGCGGATGTGGGTAAGAATGTCAACGCTGTCCGAGCGAGCTGCAAGTTTTGTGCGCTGACGAAAGCTACCATTTTTGCGCTTCCTTGGCCCAGGTGTCCTTCAGCGTGATGGTGCGGTTCAGGACGAGTTTGCCGGGCCTGGAATCCAAATCCAAGGCGAAGTAAGCCATGCGCTCGAACTGATAACGTTCCTCCGGCTTCGCGTCCTTCAGGCTTGGCTCGCATTTGGCGGTCACGATTTCAAGGGAATGGGGATTGAGGGTGGATTTGAAATCCTCCTCGGCCCCGGGATCCGGCACGGTAAAGAGCCGGTCGTAGAGTCGCACTTCGGCATCCACGGCGTGCGCGGCGCTAACCCAATGAATCGTGCCCTTGACCTTGCGGGCGGCGGTTGCGCCGCCGGTCTTGCTGTCCAAGTCGGCGGTGCAACGCAGTTCGGTGATGTGGCCGTCGGCGTCCTTCACGGTTTCCTCGCACTTGATGATGTAGGCGTATTTCAGACGCACTTCACCGCCGGGCTTGAGGCGGAAAAATTTCGGCGGCGGGACTTCGGCAAAATCATCCCGTTCAATGAACAGTTCACGGCTGAAGGGAATCTTCCGTTTGCCTGCGCTTTCATCCTCGGGATTATTGACGGCATCCAGTTCCTCAACCTTGCCTTCGGGATAATTGGAGATCGTAACCTTGATGGGCCGGAGCACGGCGAGCCGGCGCTGGGCGCGCTTGTTCAGGTCATCGCGGATGGCGTATTCGAGCACGGCCACGTCGGTCAGCCCGTTGTATTTCGTGATGCCGATGTTGTAGGCGAAATTGCGCAGAGACTGCGGGGTGACGCCGCGGCGGCGGATGCCGCTGATGGTGGGCATTCGCGGATCATCCCAGCCGGTGACGAGATTTTCATTCACCAGTTGCATTAATTTCCGTTTGCTCATCACGGTGTAGCCGAGGGCGAGCCGGGCAAATTCGTATTGGCGGGGCAGAGGACGGGGCAGTTCCAGGCTCTCCAGAATCCAGTCGTAGAGCGGGCGATGCACCTCGAATTCCAGCGTGCAAATGCTGTGCGTGATGCCTTCAAGATAATCGCTCAGGCAGTGTGCGAAATCATACATCGGATAGATGCACCACTTGTTTCCAGTGTGATGATGTTCCGCGTGGCGAATGCGGTAGATAAGCGGATCGCGCATCCAGATGTTCGGCGAGGCGACATCAATCCGGGCCCGCAGGGTGCGGGTGCCGTCGGGAAATTCGCCGGCTTTCATGCGCTGGAACAAGTCGAGGTTTTCCTCCGGGGTGCGGTTCCGGAACGGGCTTTCCAGCGCATTGCGGCGGTATTCGTCGGTTTGTTCCGGCGTCAGGTCGCAGACAAAGGCCTTGCCCTTTTCAATCAACTGCTCGGCGTAGTCGTAAATCTGATCGAAATAATCGCTCGCGTAAAACGGCTCCAGCCCGCTGCGTGCTGATGCGTCGGTCACAGCCGGCAGATAAAAATCCCGTTTGCCATCCTCGGAAATGGCCTTGGGCGTCTGGCCTTTTGGCTTCAAGCCGAGTTTGTCGTCGGCCCAGGCGCTGATGAGCCAGTTCACATCCGCTTGGATGGACTCGACGTATTCAATGTCTTCCTTGGTCGGATTGGTGTCATCCATCCGGAGGTTGCAGATGCCGCCGAATTCGCGGGCGATGCCGAAGTTCAGGCAGATGCTCTTGGCGTGGCCGATGTGCAGGTAGCCGTTGGGCTCCGGCGGAAAGCGGGTGTGGATGCGCGGATATTTGTTTTCCGCCACGTGCGCGGCGACGATGTCGCGGATGAAATCAGACGGCGCGGGCGCGGCGGATTCTTTGTTGTCCAAGCTCATAAAATCGCCGCAGGCTATCAGGCCTTAGCGCGCTTGTCCAAACGAAGCGGTTATTCCTTGTCCGAAATCAGGGGTAGAAACTGCCTGGTTTCCGGATCAAAGGCGAACAGCTCCGCCGTGGCGATTTTGAAAAACCATGCGTGCAACCGCAACGAGCCATCCATCAGGCGTTCTTGCACGCAGGTGTAGCTGTGCAGATTGTCGAGTCCGAACAGGACGTTTTCCTCGGCCGCCGCAGTTTCCCGCGCTTTTGGATCCTGCAGGTGTGCGTAATTTTTTTTCAGGATGTCCACGACGGGGGCGGCCATGCTCAGCCAGTCGCGCAGATGCGGGGTGGCGTTGCTCACCGGCTTTTTGTCCAGCAATTGGGCGATGGCGCCGCACTGTGAATGGCCGCAGATCACAATATCGCTGACGTGCAGGCTTTCCACGGCGAATTCGATGGCGGCGGCGGTGGAGTTTGTGTCGCCGCGCACGTTTGCGGGCGGCACAATGTTGCCAACGTTTTTCACCACAAACAGGTCGCCCGGCTTGCTCTGCGTGATCAACTCCGCCAGCACGCGGGAATCCGAACAGGTGATAAACAGCGTATGCGGATTCTGCCCCTCCTGCGACAGCTTGCGGAAAAGCTTTCGGTAATTTCCGAACTCGTCGCTGCGGAACTTGTGGACGCCGTCAATGAGCCGTTGCATTTTTGTGGAAAATCAGTTGTTTGCGCTCAGTAGGGTGTATGCCTCATCGATCGACGGTTACTGCGAGAGAGTTTTGTTCTTGGCGCGTGATTCCTCCATCAAACGCACTTTGAACTTTTTCAATTCCTCCTGCAGGCGCGGGTCTCCCACCGCGAGGATTTGCGCGGCCAGAATGCCCGCGTTGCGACCGCCGCCGACCGCCACCGTGGCCACTGGCACGCCAGGAGGCATCTGCACAATGGCCAGCAACGAATCAAAGCCGTCAAAGGCTTTGCCGAGAATTGGCACGCCAACGACTGGCAGCGTGGTAAATGCCGCCGTGACGCCCGGCAAATGCGCCGCGCCGCCCGCGCCGGCGATGATGACTTTTAAACCCCGCTGGCTGGCGGTGGAAACGTATTCTTCCAGTCCGTGCGGATCGCGGTGGGCGGAAATAACTTTCGCCTCGGAACCAACGCCGAATTCCTTCAGCGCATCCGCTGCGGCTTTCATCGTGGGCCAGTCCGAATCGCTGCCCATCAAAATACCAACGAGAGGTGAATTTTCTTTGCTCATGTTTGATATAAATTTTTTACGGGCGGAAGAATATCACTCTCCGGCCTTCAGGGCAACGCTGACGATGCCTGTGGCCCGACCGGGCGCGGCCTGATCTGCGCCTGATGTTGAATGAGGTCAGCCGATAGCCGGCCGGATCAGTGATTTCTGTCACTGTTCCCCGTCTGGCTGCCCGAATAAATCCGTGACGTTTTGCCAGTTCTCCAATCCGTCGCGCCAGTATTGAGTTTCCTCGCCGATGGCACCCAGTTGCAGCATGGCCTGCACCTGCGACAGGGTGAACGGCCCCGTTTGCGAGGTGCCATCGTGCAGAAAAAACGTCGGGGTTTCTGGGCGTGTGGCAGCCGGTTCCGCTGAAACCGGAGCGGCCACGCGGATGCGCATAGGCCGGGAAACAGGCTTCACTTTCTCCATCGCGGCATCGGATGCTTCCGGTTTCACGACCAGCTTGTAGATGCCGATGGCCGCGAACCCCACCAAGAAACCGCCCACATGCGCGCCAAAAGCGGTGCCGCCCCCGGAATGGCTGGCCCACAGGCCGAGCACGGCCCGGAGCAGGTCTTTCAAAAACCAGAACGGGATGACCACCCATGCGGGCACGGCAAATTCCCCGCTCCAGAACCGGAAGAAGAGCATGAAAAAATATTTGAACTCGATGTTCGCATCCGCGCGCAGCAGCAGATACATGCCCATGCACGCGCTGATGGCACCCGAGGCGCCGCCCATCGGATTGGGGGTCAGGAAATGTTTTGGCGTCATCGCGATAAAAACCATTTCCGCCACCAGCCCGCCCAGCAGATAAAACGCGGCGAACCGCGCCCGCCCAATCATGTCCTCCACGCAACATCCGAATAAAAACAAAAAGACCATGTTGCCCAGCAGATGAAAGATGCCCGCGTGGACGAACATTGAGGTGAACGATGCATACCAATGCCAGTCCGCCGGAATCAGCCACAGATGCTGGTAAATCCACAGTTCCGAATCGCCGCCCGTGTTGAAGAAAAAGATCAGCGAAATCAAATACACCAGCGTGTTCAGGCCAATGAGCGACAGGGTCACGATCGGAAGCCTTGCGGTCCGGTAATTCATCCCCACAGGCAGAAAGAAGAAAAACATGACGGGATGGGCTGACGTCCAGTCAAATTTATCCCGTCCGTCGAGTCAAGCGCGTAACACGCAGTCCCGCATGAAAATATGAGATTGCCGTGAATGCGTGCCGCCCCGTTGCGTGCATCCCGGCGGTTGGGAGGCGAAGATTTACGGTGACCTGAATGGCTGGTCAGGCTGGTTCGTGAGGAGTTGGAGAGACACCTTGTTGGTTGAACCATTCGCAGCCAGCTCAACCGTGGCATGGATGTCGCCGTGACCAAACCCCTGACGTTCGCTCCAGCGCCAGTGGCCGCCCGTCAATTGCGCCGGTTGGCCGGTGACAAATGGCTGGCAGTGATAAAGCGTGAAAGCACTTTCATTGGCCAGTTGGACGGCGAGTTTTCCGGCTTGCCCGGCGCTCAGGGGGGCACCCGGGCGTGAACTTTGGCAACCAATCAGCAGAGCCGTGAAGATGACCAGTAGTGATGTCTTCATAATAAAATCATTGATGAACCAGACCAGTCAGCCGACTGGTCAACGAGTGCAGTATGTTTTGTGCCACGGTTTCAGTCTCTTTTGCCACAAAGTTTCTGTCCAGCACTCTTTTGGGTTGGGATTTTCCGGAGCGCGTGACAGATTTTTTCCCCGATGAACTTGAAGGGAGTTGCTGAATTTCTGGCGCTGCGGCACAACACGTCGCTGTTGCTGGTCGCGCTCCTGCTGGCAGGCACGGGCGAAAGGCTCTGGCTCGGCTTCGCTCCGAAATACATCGAGACGCTCGGCGGCAGCATCCTCATCATCGGGCCTCTTCGACGCGCTCCAAACCCTGCTCGGTGCGCTCTACGCGTAACCTGGTGGCTGGCTCACCGATAGTTGGGGACAGCGCAAATCGCTGCTGCTGTTCAGCACCATCTCCATCGCTGGTTACCTGTTGGTGATGGTCTGGCCAAACCGGCTGGCGCTGTCGCTGCCGACGACCCGCCACTTCGCTGCAAAGCCACTGGCATACGATGGGCGTGGCGGTGCAGTCCATGATTCGCCGGGTGCCGATGATGCTCGGACCACTGTTGGGGGGCGTTGATCATGCACTTTGGCTGGACCGGAAGAGTGCGTTACGCGCTCCGACTCTGCATCACGATGAGCCTGCTCACGGCGGCGTTTCAGTGGTTCATGTTTGAATCCGAAACCGGTGGGGCCGAGTAGCCAGCCAGAATGTTAGATCCGCCCGTCGGCGCGGTCCCGACTTTCTTGGGATTGTGAAATCCTTCACGCCTGCGCTGCGCGAACTGCTCGTGAGCGACATCCTCATCCGCTTCAGCGAACGGATTCCGTAAGCGTTCGTGAATTTTGTGGGCAATGGATTATGGCCACCTGACAGCGCAGCAGTGGAGCTATCTTATCGTGTTTGAAATGGTCACGGCCAAGCTCTGCTATATTCCTGTCGCGCTCCTGGCGGACAAATACGGATGACGACTGTTTGTGCTCGTCACGTTTGTGTTTTTCACCCTGTTCCCGGTGACGCTGCTGTGGGCGCACTGTTTCGCCTGGCTGGCGCTGGCGTTCGTCGTGCGTGGGCTGAAGGAATTCGGCAAGCCGGCGCGCTGGGCACACTTTGGTTTTGGTAGTTTATATTCCGGAGCACTACTGTCCGGTTTAGAACTCCAGTAAACATTGATGATTTTTTGGGATGGCTGACTGGGATGGTGGTGGAAGCTGAGAAAGGGCCTGTAAAATGGGTGTTTTCTCAAACAGCGTGAGGCTCAAAA
>JAJXXI010000711.1 GCA_021781185.1 bacterium | reverse complement strand
CCATGTGCATACGGTGATGAAGGCCGGAATCTTGAAATGGAACGCTCCATGAAACGAATGGTCATTTTACTGCTGGCCGCAAGCGCCTGCCTGGTTCAAGCCCAAGCCACCGCGCCGGCAATGGCCGTAACGAATGCGCCGGTCGCCAAGGCATTGGATCAAGAGGTCGTGGTCACCTCGGATCACGGGCGTTTTGACGGCCTCACGCGCCAGATGATTTATGTGGGGCATGTGTTCGTAACCGACGCGAAGTCGGAAATGCGCTGCGGACAGCTCACGGTGGGACTGCCGGCGGACGGCGGACATCCGACCAACATGGTGGCGGTGACCAATGTGGTGATTGACGCCCTGGACGAAAAAGGCCAGACGAATCACATCACGGCGGACAAGGCGGTTTATGCGTATGACGTGATCAACACGGTGACCAATGAGACCATCACCTTCACCGGCGGCAATCCAATGCCCAAGGTGGATAACCCGCAGTTCATCATTTACGGCGAACCGCTGGTGCTGAATCTCGCCACAAAACAGTTTAGCGGCTCGAATTACAAAATGGTTTTCAAACCCACGCCGAATTTGGAAAAAGGCACCAATGCGTCGCCGCTCAACCTCTTGAAATGAAAAACGCCGCAACCGAAAACGGGGTGTTGCTCGCCACGGAAAAGCTGGCGAAGGAATACCGCAGCCGGCGCGTGGTGAATGGCGTGTCGGTGAACGTCAGCGCGGGCGAGATCGTGGGCCTGCTCGGTCCGAACGGCGCAGGCAAGACGACGACGTTTAACATGGTCGTAGGTGTGGTCAAGCCGGACGAGGGACACGTCACGTTCCAAAGCCACGAAATCACCGGCCTGCCGATGCACAAACGCGCGCGGCTGGGCATCGGTTATCTCACACAGGAGCCGTCGGTGTTTCGCAAGCTGACGGTGGAGGAAAACATTCTGGCGATTCTGGAAACCTGCAAGCTCGCGCGGGATGAGCGCGCGGTGCGGCTGAAGTATTTGCTGGAAGAACTGGATTTGACACCGATTGCCAAGAGCAAGGCGTATCAGTTGAGCGGCGGCGAAAAACGCCGGTTGGAAATCACCCGCGCATTGGTGACCAGTCCGAAGTTGTTGCTGCTGGACGAGCCGTTCAGCGGCATTGATCCCATTGCCGTTTACGAGGTGCAGAAAATTGTGCGCCGGCTCAAGGAGCGAGGCCTGGGCATTCTCATCACCGACCACAACGTGCGGGAGACGCTGAAGCTGATTGACCGCGGCTACATCATCCACAAAGGGCAGGTGCTCGTGGAGGGCGATGCGGAATTTCTGGCGAACGACCCGAAGGCGCGGGAGATTTATCTCGGGCCGGAGTTCAACATGTAAAAAATCCCGAAACGCCTGAAGCGTTTCGGGATTGGATCAGACAAGAATTTGTCAGGCGACTTTGCGGCGGCGGATTTGCCAGAGCCCCATTCCCAGCCCGATTCCCAGCAGGGCGATCGAGGTCGGCTCGGGAACCGGAGCCATCGTGACCGAAATGATTCCCGAGGAATTGAGCTGGCTCATGTCCCACTCCAAACCGCTGCCCAGCGACGGCAGATTGGTGGCATCGAATGTTCCGGCAATTGTTCCATCAAACAGATTAAAGCTGTCGCCGGCCGCCAAGCTGGCACCAATGTTGTCAACGGTGAGAGTCCCCCCGTAGGTCAGCGTGCCGCTGGAGGACAACAGATCGGCGTTCTGGCTGGCGGAACGATCAATTTCCATCGTGATGATGGAACCCGCACCCAAGGTCAGGCTGGAAACCGACATGGTGCCAATGGCTGAGACCCCCGGAGCAATGTTGCCCAAAATTGAAATCAGACCGCCACCGAGATTGCCGATGCCAGTCAGGCTGGCTCCCGCCGCAATCGTGGTTCCGCCGGTGACAGTCACGGCAGCACTGTTGTTGAGTGTGAGGCTTGAGCCGGAAACCGTGGAGATGGTGCCGACCATCGAGAGGGTGCCCGAATTATTCAACCGGAGCGCCGTTCCGCTGGCAGTGAGACTCACACCGGTCGCGGCGGTGCCCAAACTGGTGGCAGAAGAACCGGAAAAAACCAACGCGCCGGCGGAGACGTTGTAGCTGGCGCCGCCGCCCGAGGCGGTGCCGCTGCCGATGATTAAATCCCCTGATCCTGTCTTGGTTACAGTGCGCCCACTGGTGGAAGACGTCGAGCCGACGGGTTGGCCTAATTGCAAGCCGGCGGTGCCCGTGTTGAAGGTGCGGGTTCCGTTTAACCGCAACTGCATGTTGACGGTTTGCAGATATGACGAGTTGTTGGCAATGCCGCCGCTCCGAATGAGATTGCCCCAGATAGTGAAGGCGGAAGCGCCCGAGTTGAAATTTATGCTCTGATCGGCAGCCAGGCTTAACGACATGTCGTTCGTGGCATTCAGGTTGGCGCTGCCGTCAAAATTCATGGTGTTGCCGCCGGTGGTGGCCGGTGCTGTGTTCCAGTTCGCCGAGTTGGAAAAATTGCCATCTGGCGAGCCGCCACCGGACCAGATAGATTGAGCGTTCGCCATGCCGGTTAAAAGCAATGAGGCCATCGCTAGTTGCAAGAGGAAAGGTGTGCGCTGATTTTTAACGGGTTTCATACAAGAATTTGGGTTGAGAATAAAAAGTAGCAATTCCAGCCGGCAGGGGACATCGCCAAAACTGGTGATGTCGTCCGTTTTTCACTTATCTTCGCCGCTCGTTGGTGGTAGCCTGCGGACATGCAGAGCCAGCACGTTACCGTTGGGCAGTTTCACGAGCGACAGGGGGCCGCTTTGGGAATGCGGCTCCTGGCCGGCGAGTCCGGCCTGGACCGCGTCATCCGCGAGCCAA
>JAJXXI010000493.1 GCA_021781185.1 bacterium | reverse complement strand
GGCGTGCGGCCCGACACCGCGCTGGCCCGCGACGCCGGACTGGAACTTGGCCTGCGTGGCCACATTCACGTGAACGGTTTCATGCAAACCAGCGACCCGGATATTTACGCGGCAGGCGATGCGGTCGAGGTGAAAGATCTCGTGACGGGCGAAGCCACCGCCGTGCCGCTGGGTGGTCCCGCCAACCGTCAGGGCCGGCTCGCCGCCGATCATATTTTCCGGCCGGACCAGACCAAGCCTTATACCGGCGCGCTGGGCACGGCGATTGTGCGCACTTTCGACGTGGCGGCGGGACTTACCGGCTGGTCGGAGAAACGATTGCACGCAGCAAAACGTCCTTATCAGACCGTCACGGTCAACGACAACCATCACGCGGGTTATTATCCGGGCGCAAAACCGATGCTGCTCAAACTGCTCTGGGAACCGGAAACCGGTCGCGTGCTCGGCGCGCAGGCCACGGGTTTTCTCGGCGTGGACAAACGCCTGGACGTGGTGGCCACGGCCATCGCCGGTGGATTGACCATTGATGATCTTGCCCAATTGGAACTCGCCTACGCGCCACCGTTCGGTTCGGCGAAGGACATTGTGAATCTCGCCGCCTTCACGGCTTGCAACGCCCGCGATGGGTTGGTTACGCCCGTGGACGCCATCCCGGATAATCCGTCCGTGCAAGTGGTGGACACGCGTCCGGCCCCACTGGTGCAGGCGCATCCACTGACGCAGGTGCGGACGGTCAACATTCCGCTGGGCGCACTGCGGCAGCGGCTCGGCGAACTGGATCGCAACCGTCCGGTGGTGACCGTGTGCGCCTTCGGCAAGACAGCGTATTTTGCCGCACGCATACTGGCGCAAAACGGATTCACAGTTTCCACGCTTACCGGCGGCATCCGCGCCCATTATGATCCGCGCACACCGGCCAGGCTGCCAACGCCGTAGCGGTTTAGAAAAGCGGCCATGAGCCGATAAAACCAAACTATTGAAGGACATTTATGGCACGTCTAGTTGTTCTTGGTGGAGGCATTGCCGGCCAGACTGCCGCGCTTCATGCCAAAAAACGTTTGGGCGACAGCCACGAAGTTGTGGTTGTGACACCCAACAGCCTGTGGAACTGGATTCCTTCCAACATCTGGGTCGGCGTGGGGCTGATGCAGCCGGAACAGGTGACGTTTCCACTGGCACCGGTGTATAAGAAGACGGGCATCACTCATTATCAGGCCCGGGCAATCAGCATCCATCCGGAGGGAAGCGCCGGTCAGCCGCAGCCGTTTGTGACCGTGGAGCACACCGCACCGGAAAAAAGGGGACAGACGGAAACCGTCACTTACGATTACTTGATCAATGCCACGGGGCCGAAGTTGAATTTTGATGCCACATCAGGTTTGGGCCCGCTCCATAACAGTCAATCTGTCTGCACTTATAATCACGCGTCCCATGCCGCCCGGGCGCTGGAAGAATTGATCGCCCGCATGGAGCGCGGCGAGAAAAAGACGCTGGTGATTGGCACCGGTCACGGCACCTGCACCTGCCAGGGCGCGGCGTTTGAATATCTGTTCAATGTGGAATTCGAACTGCGCCGCCGCAAGATCCGGCATAATGCAAACCTCATTTGGATTTCGAATGAACAGGAGCTGGGCGATTTTGGCATCGGCGGAATGCACATCAAGCGCGGCGGTTACATCACGCATTCGCGTGTTTTTACGGAATCGCTCTATACCGAACGCGGCATCCAATGGATCACCCGCGCGCACGTCAAGCAGGTTGGCAAGGATACCATTCTCTATGAGACTCTTGACGGCGAAGAGAAGACCGTGACGTTCGATTTTGCCATGTTGTTGCCGCCCTTCGCCGGCGTGGGGCTCAAGGCTTTCGACAGGCAGGGCATGGACATCACGCCCACGCTGTTTGCCAAAAGCGGTTTCATGCTCGTGGACGGCAATTACGAACCCAAACCTTACGATCAATGGCTGCCAACTGACTGGCCAAGCACGTATCAGAATCCGACCTACAAAAACATTTACGCCGTCGGCATTGCCTTTGCGCCGCCACACGCAATTTCCAAACCCATGACCAGCCCGAAAGGCACGCCGATATTTCCCGCCCCGCCCCGCACCGGGATGCCTTCGGGCGTCATGGCCAGACAGGTGGCGTTCAACATCGCCGACATGATGCAGGGCCGGAGCACGGGACCGACGCGTCATGCCTCGCTGGCCAAAATGGGAGCGGCCTGCATCGCCTCCGCCGGTTCGAATTTCTGGAACGGCACCGCCGTGGCCATGACGATGTATCCGATCGTTCCAGATTTCCAGACCTATCCCGAAACCGGGCGCATGTTGCGTTACACCTCGGGAGAGATCGGACTGGCCGGGCATTGGATCAAGCATCTGCTGCACTTCGCCTTCATTTACAAGGCCAAGGCCAGTCCATTCTGGCGGCTGGTGCCGGAATGACTTTTCTGCCACCTTCAACTCACGGAGAAACACAACATGAATGAACAATCCCCACCGAAACGCCAGCCTTACGGGCAGACTTTTTATCCCGCCGTGCCGACCCGGTTCACGCAAAAGATGCGCACCAATTTCCCATGGCAGATCGTCCGGTTTGTGATTCTCAACGTCAAGATGCTGCGCATGGTGCGGAAACATTGACGGCGCGGGCATGCGCTTCTGATGTGATTTAGCAAAACCAATACCTGTCCCCTGAGGTCAAAAAATGGTTGGCACCCGGCAATTCTCATAGAACTCTACTTGTATTTATGGATGTCCTGACCCTATCCCGAATTCAGTTTGGCGCGACGGTCGCCTTTCACTACCTCTACCCGCCGCTGAGCATTGGCCTGGGCATCATGCTCGTGATC
>JAJXXI010000650.1 GCA_021781185.1 bacterium | reverse complement strand
GCACCATTTATCATGAGGAATCAACCATCACGCCGGTGCGGGCCACCGGTGGCGAAATCACCCATTTCATCGCGGTCAAGCAGGACATCACGGAACGGAAACATGCGGCGGCCGTGCTGCAAAAAATTTCCCGCCAGGAAACCGGCCGGAAAAAATCCCGAATCATACGCGATTTAATTTTCATTGTTGCCCTGGGCGGCGCGGCGATTGTCCTTGCCCATTTCACCAATGCGTTTCAAGCCCCCATTGACAGCCTCATTGCCAAGCTCCACGAACAGAAACATCCCAACATGTTGCTGGCCGGGCTGGCGACGTTGTTTTTTGGGTTTTTGTTTGTGTCCTGGCGGCGCTGGCGGGAAACACAAAGCCAGGTCAGCGAACAAGCCGGGGTGCAAATCGCCCTTCAAAAACTGCATGACGAGCTGGAAAAACGCGTCCTGCAACGAACCGCCGAACTTTCCCGGACAAACGACGCGTTGCGCATCGAAATCACCGAACGCCAGCGGGCCCAGGAGACGCTGCGCGAAAGCGAGGAGAAATACCGCAGGATCTTTGAAAATGTCCAGGACGTGTTTTATCAGACGGACACTGAAGGAAAGCTGATTGAAATCAGCCCGTCAATCGAAGGTCATTCCGGCTATCTGCGGGAAGAACTGCTCGGCCAGGCCGTGGAAAAAGTCTATCAACATCCTCAAGACCGGGCCAGGTTGTTAAAGATTCTTCAGGAGCAGGGAGAAGTGGTTGATTACGAACTCCAGCTCAAAACCAAAAGCGGTCGTTTGGTTCATACTTCCGTCAACGCACACATCCAGCGCAATTCAGCCGGCCGGCCGATCGGGGTTGAAGGTGTGTTGCGCGACATCACCCGGCGCAAGTTGGCGGAAGAGGAATTGCTTTGGAAATCCGCATTTCTGGAAGCCCAGGTGAACTCCGCCCTGGACGCAGTGCTGGTGGTGAACCGCGATGGCAAACGCATCTTCCATAACCGGCAATTGCTGCAATTGTTCAAAATCCCCGAGGGCATCGCCCAAAGCGACGACGACGCCAAATTGCTTGAACATGTCCTGGAGCAGGTGAAATCCCGGGAGGTTTTTGCAAAACGAGTGGCTTACCTTTACGCGCATCCTGACGAAATTGGCCGGGATGAAATCGAACTGGTCAACGGAACCATTCTGGACCGCTATTCCGCACCCGTTCTGGACACGAGCGGCAAATATTACGGAAGAATCTGGAACTTTCGCGACATCACCGAACACCGGAAACTGGAGGAACAGTTTCGTCAGTCCCAAAAAATGGAGGCCATCGGCCATCTCGCCGGCGGGGTGGCCCATGATTTCAACAACATCCTCGCCGTCATTCAAATGCAGGCCGGCCTGCTGCGCATGGACCGGAACCTTTCCCCGGATCAAATGGATTTCGCCGGGGAGATTGAAAAGGCCGCCCAGCGCGGTGCCAATCTCACCCGGCAATTGCTGCTGTTCAGCCGGCGGCAGGCCATGCACATGGGCGATATTGATTTGAACGACATCGTCACCAACATCACCAAGATGCTCCAGCGCATCCTGGGCGAAAACATTCAGATGCAGTTCAACCTCGCCTCCGCACCGCTGTTCGTCCATGCGGACCCGGGGATGATGGACCAGGTGCTCATGAACCTCGCCGTGAACTGCCGGGACGCCATGCCCGCCGGCGGGCGGCTCATCATTGAAACTGCGACTGTGGACTTCGACTCGTTCGCCGCCACCAAGTTTGCCGAGATGCGGCCGGGGTCGTATGTGAGCTTGAGCGTGTCCGACACCGGCAGCGGCATTCCCCCGGAGGTGCTGCCCCGGATTTTTGAACCGTTCTTCACCACCAAGGAGGTTGGCAAGGGAACCGGCCTCGGCCTCGCCACCGTCTTTGGCATCGTCCAGCAGCATCAAGGCTGGATCAATGTCCATAGCAAAGTCGGGCATGGGACAACGATGCGGGTTTATCTGCCCCGGCTGGCCGGCACGACGGATAGGAGCGATGCCGGACCCTCTCCGGCCCCGATTCGTGGCGGCAATGAAACCATTCTGCTGGTTGAGGATGAGCCCACCCTGCGCAAATCAACGCATACTGCCCTGTCGCGCCTGGGGTATCACGTTTTGGAAGCCGCCAGCGCCGCCGAAGCCATCGCGGTCTGGAACCGGCACCAGCCCGAGATCCAGCTCCTTTTGACCGATCTGGTGATGCCCGGGAAAATGACCGGGAAAGATCTGGCCCGGCGGCTGTTGAAAGAAACCCCGCTGCTCAAGGTCATCTACGTGAGCGGTTACAGCGCGGAAATTGCCGACCGGGATTTTCCGCTGGAAGAAGGCGTCAATTTTTTAAACAAACCTTTCCCAACATCTCAACTGGCAAAAGTCCTGAGAGACAATCTGGATGCACGCAGCTAACCCTGCCGCCGCCGGCCCGCTTTTCAATCGCGGCGAATCAACCTCCGGCAATTTTCCGCACGACGATTCCTGCTGCGGCGAAGCCAAATGCTCCGGTCACAAACGTCGCCGAGCCGAGGCCGCCGTTGCAGTTCAGCCGTGTGCCATCAGCCGCCGCCGCGCGGTTCTCACAAACCGAACCATCCGGCCGGGCAAACACCGGCGGTTCCGCCGAGAAAACGCAATCCACGCCCATTGCGCGGGCGTCTGCCGGAAATCCGTGCTCCTTGCGCAACCGCTTCCGCACCCCGGCCAGCAGCCGGTCGTGTGACACTTTGGCCAGGTCCGCCACGCGCACCAGGGTCGCATCCCGCCGCCCGCCGGCACCGCCGCAGGCAACGACCGGAAGCTTCTTTTGCCGGCACCGCGCCAGCAGCAAAACCTTGTTTGACACGCTGTCAAT
>JAJXXI010000642.1 GCA_021781185.1 bacterium | reverse complement strand
GAATCGGTTAGAAGCGGCGACCGTATTCAGGTGGTTTCGATGTTCCACCTTGAAGGACAAGCTGTTCACTATCACCAGGCAGCATCCGTAGCTCAATTGGATAGAGCTTCTGAATTCGGATTAGATTTGACCACTTTTCACAACATGCTAATTCCAAGCGTTATGCACACCGTATTATTTTCAAAACCAATTACTTGTGATTTTTGAAAACAATTGTAACATGCTGTAAGACAGCGACAAAAGAATAGGTATCAAAAATACAAAAGTAGAACAAAAAGTAGAACACTTGTCGTTGTTTTGAGAAATACCTGTAAACGGCGGTTGAAAAGTGCGGCGGGTGGCGCTCGAAAAGTGCTGCACCCTCTGGGCAAAGAAGACTGGATTTGAGGGTATTCGTCAAGTGGATGGTTGGGCTTCGAGGTAGAAGCAGCAGGAGGGGGAAGCTTCGAGCCTCTAGCTCGCCCCCTCCTGCGGTCGAAGGTTCGTGAGGTTTACTTCCGTTTCAGCCGGCGTTTGGCATCGGTCAGTCGGTAGCTCTGACCATTGGCTTCCAGGATGTGAACGCGGTGGGTCAACCGATCCAGCAGGGCGCCGGTGAGCCGTTCGCTGCCCAGCACTTCGGTCCAGTTTTCAAAGGGTAGATTGGTCGTGACGATCAGACTGGTGCGTTCATAGGCTCGGCTGACGACATCGAAGAGCAGTTCCGCCCCGGCCTTCGAGAACGGAACGTATCCCAACTCATCCAAGATCAGCACATCCAGCCGCTCCAGTTGTTTGTGCAACCGCTGCAATGTCCGCGTTTCCCGCTGTTCGAGCAACTGCGTCACCAAGCCGGTGGTCGTTGTGAACCGCACGCGTTTGCCCTGACTACAGGCGGCGAAGCCCAATGCCGTGGCCAAATGCGTCTTGCCGGTGCCGGGGTTGCCGACCAGCAGCAGGTTCTCCCGTTTGCCGATGTATTCGCCCCGCAGGAGTTCCCGCACCAAGGGTTCGTTGAGCGAGACTTGGGCGGCGAAGTCGAAAGTCTCAATGGTTTTCAACACGGGGAAGGCGGCTTCCTTGATCCGCCGTTCGGTGGCGCGGCGTTCCCGGTCAATCAGCTCCCGTTCAGCCAACCGGAACAGATAAGTTGGATAATCTGCCCGTTCCTGACTGCAGACTGCTCCTGCGCTGGCATAGTCCCGCAGGAAAGTTGGCAGTTTGAGCGCTTTGAGATGATGCTCCAACAGAAGCGTGGTGGGGGTTTTGCTCATGCGACACCTCCCACCAGTTCCGTATATGCAGCCAGATTCGGCGCGGCTACGCGAACGTGCCGGAGATGCGGATGGCCGTCCAATGAAAACAGCGTGGCACCCCAATCTTCCCGTGGATAGAGGAACTGCGCCACGGCATCGCGGGTGATTGCCCCAACGGCCAGCGCCTGTTCCACGGCCCGTCGTAACTGCGGCAAGGCATGCTTCTCCAGCAGCCGGAGCACCTTGATATACTCGCGCGTGCCCTCACCATCCCGTTCGGCCTCCAGTCGGCGACGCAACAGCGCAAAACACTCCGGCAACGTCCAGCCCATCAGCGGTCGGGCATGATCCAAGGCTCCCGGCTTGGTCTCCAGCAACGCCAGATAATGCAAGGGTTCAAAGCAAACCTGCTCGTCATCCCATAGCCGTGCGTGCTGAGCCACTTCCTGACCATCGGCACACAAAACGACGCGGTCAAAATAACCTTTGGCCACAATGGGATGATGGGCCCAGCGCACCGGCACCGAGTAGTCATTACCGTCAAAGCGCACCAGCGATAACGAACTGGCCGCCGTCGAAAACTTGCGGCAGGCCTCAAAAGGAGTGGTGGGCAATGGCAGAAACGCTTTTTGATCCTCCAACAACAACTGGGCCTTGGTTCCTGGCTGGCCACGCAACCGCCGCTGCTGATCGTCTTGGCAGCGTTGATGCAGATGAGCATTGAGTCCAGCCATGTCCCCCGCCTGCGGCACGGGCACGAAGTAGTTCAGCCGCGTGAACTTCACCTGGCCTTCCACCACCCCCTTCTCATTGCCTCTAGCCACGCGGCAGAAATGATGGTCGAACAGGTAATGACTTTTGAGTTGGAGAAAGCCCGGCGTTAATCGCCGCTCCTTGCCGAGGATCTGGCTCACCGCCACCTTCGTGTTGTCATAGGTGATCCGTTTGGGCACGCCCTTGAAAAACTCGAACGCCCGCACATGCCCCTCCCAGAAGGTCTCGGTGCATTCGCGCTCGAAGGCCCTTACAAAGGCCGCGTCGCTATACGGCAACGCCATCACAAAAAATGCCACCTTGCGCAACTGCCCATTGATCTTGGCCAGCGCATGACCGAAGTCCACCTGCGCCTCACCAGGGAGATGCTGCAAGGGCACAAACACCTCTTGGTTCTTCTGGGTCAGTTCCCGAACCGCATCTTTGACAATGGTATATCCTCCGGTAAATCCATCCTCCTGCAACCGTTCCCAGATCCGTTTCGCCGTGTGCCGTTGTTTGCGGGGCATCGCCAGGTCTTCCTTCAGGATCTGCCCGATCCGTTCCAGAAATGCCCCCAGCTTCTTCTTGGGGCGCGGCTTTTGTTGCCGGTAACCCGGCGGTGAACTGTGTTCCAGAATCTTCTTCAACGTCTTCCGGTGCATCCCCGTCTGCCGGAGAATCTCCCGCCGGCTGACTCCACCCACCAACACTTTTTTACGAATCTCAGTCCAGTCGTTCATATCGCGATACATGCTTCATGGTTAATGAAGATGCCGCACTTTTGAACCGCCACGTCACACTCATGACCCCGCCGCACTTTTCAGCCGCCGTTTACAATCATCCCCTGCGCGCCATCAAACGCCATCTGGATGTT
>JAJXXI010000403.1 GCA_021781185.1 bacterium | reverse complement strand
AATCCTTTTTTCTTGAAATACAGGGCGAGGTTGCCCGCGATGAATCCGCCGGCGCCGGTGATGACGATCAAGTCGTCCTTCTTCAGCGGGGCGTCCTTTTCCACGATGCGTTGCTTCTCTTGCATAAATACGTTGGCTGTTTGCGTTTGTCGTTGATTCTTGAGGATGCCGATTATAGGCATTTCAATTTCAACCAGCACCACATTAATTTAGACAAACCGAATCTGGAATGGCTATAGTTGGCCAGCGCATGGACATTGTTGACTTATCCGCATGAAAACACCAGGCCGGCCAGGCAAGCCGGGCCAAGGCACGCCCGGGTTTTTCTCCGCCGACGTGGCGAAGGCCCGACGTTTCTATCTCGACCTCAATCCGCCCCCGAACCGGCAACTGGCGGTCGTCTGCGGCGGGCTGGAACATTGCACCCCGGACTATGCCATCCGCCGCGAGACCTTTCCCTTTTACTCCATCGAGTATGTGGCGCGCGGCAGCGGCGAGGTGAAGCTGCGCGGGCGGACCCATTCGCTGCAGCCCGGGCGGCTGTTCTCCTATGCTCCCGGCATTCCCCACCAGATCAACGGAGACGCCGCCAATCCGCTGATCAAATACTTCGTGGATTTTGCCGGGACGAGCGCGGCGGAATTGCTGCGGTCCTGCGGTCTGCCGCCCGGCCGCGTTTCGGAAGTGTTTCCGGCCAACGCGCTGCAACCGCTCTTTGACGAGCTCATCCAGGCCGGGTTGCAGGTTCGTCGCAAGAGCGACGTGTTGTGCGCGAAACTGCTCGAATGCCTGGTCCTGCGGATCGGCGGGACGCGGGCGCCGCTTGCAGGCGCGGAAACGCCCGCCTTCATGACTTACCAGCAATGCCGGCGATACATTGAACAGCACAGCCTGCGGTTGCGGACCCTGGCGCAGATTGCCACCGAGTGCCACGTCAACAACGCCTATCTGTGCCGACTGTTCCGGCGTTACGACAACCAGAGTCCCTATCAATATTTGCTGCGGCTCAAGATGAATCACGCCGCCGAACGCCTGCAACAACCCGACGCACTGGTGAAGGTGGTGGCCGCAGAGAGTGGATTTCGTGATCCATTTCATTTCTCCCGAGTATTCGCTTCCGTGTTTGGCATCTCCCCGGCCGGCTTTCGTGAGTTGCGCCAAGCGTGAAGCAAACCGCCCCCCGAATGACAGGTTCAGTTTCCTGTTTGATGCATTTAGGCTTCAAGGTTTGGCTTTTGTGTATGCAGCTTCGAGCCGCTCAAACTCTTCGTCCGAAAGGGTCAGGATTGATCCGTGGCGCAAATGGAAGGGAAAATTGAAATTAGGCGCGGCGGCAAATTGTCCGCTGGACAAGTTGTCGGTTACGAACGGCTGATACCCGGCTCCCTTGCTGTAATGGTCGAGCACCAGACACCAAGCCGCAGGATTGCCCCCGGCGGCGGGCTTGATCTGGTAGCATTCCGGGCCTTCGTATCCTTGCAATTTCGCAAGCGAAAATTGAGGCACCTCCCGCCAGCATCCCATCAGCTCGTCGCTGACCTCCATTGTGATCGCCTTGTGTTTCTCATCCTTTGAGAAGCGATAGTATTTATTTCCTTCCCGGACGATGTCCGTATCAATCACATCATTCGGTTTGTCAATATAGATGAACGGCTCGCTGAAGGTCTGGAAATCCCTGGTTCGAGCGGCCCAGATGCGCTGCCTGGCAAAATGATCCCTCCTGTTCTTGGACGCCCAAAAAACCAGATAATCACCCGTGTTCTCGTCATATATGGCTTCCGGTGCCCAAGTGCAGCCAGCGTCCCAGGCGGCGACATGCACCAGCCGTGGCGGCAACCAATGCACCAAGTCGGACGATTCCCAGATCACGATGGACTGGCTCCCGGCCGTTTGAGCCCGTCCCCAATCGCCATTCAGGTTAATGGAGAGATCTGTCGCCAGAAGGTAGAATTTTTTCCCATCGTGAGAGCGGAGGAGATAGGGGTCACGCACGCCCTTCTCACCCACTCTGCTGATCAAGGCCGGCTCGCCGCCGTTAAGCGCCTGCCATTGACGGCCATCCCGGCTCAACGCGAAATAAATTTGTTCTGTCATCGGACTTTGTTCCCCCTTGAAAGTCACAAAAAGGCAACCACCGTCGGCCGCCAATACGGCGGCATGGGCAAGCATCAGCAGCAACATCAGGAAAGGCTTCTTCATATTTTCATAATTGGCTTGGAGTCGTTTTGTGATGGCGATATATGATTGGGCAAATTGCTCGCTGATGGATTGCGGACCAATGGCGATGTTAAAAGTTGGCTAGGACAAGTGACGACAGCATCCTCCGAAGCTGTATTAGCGCCCCCTCCCAGCGTCATGACCGAAGCTCAATCACACGATACGGAAGGGAGCACTCATCGAAATAATCGGAAGAACATGGCTGAATTAGTCGGCGAAATCGCCACCTGATTGTTTAATCCGATGACAAGCGGAGCACCGGTCACGGGCGTCCAAACGGCATTGCTGCCCAGCGTCGGGCTGGATTCGAGCGTGAACCCCGAGGCTGCCACTGGCCAGTTGAATATCATGGCATCGCTGCCTTGCGAAATGTTCAGCAAGACATTGTTGGTCAGTAAAACGTCGGGGCCGACGATTTGCGCGGATGAAACATCCCCTGACTGCAATACACCCGCGTAAATGCGGAATTCATCAATCGCACCATTCAACCACGGATCGCCATTCCAAGGCGAGCGGCCCAACGCGGCAGAATTCGTGCTCACGTTTGCCAGCGGCGTTGAGACGGCCATCGTTGCTTCCAATACCCCATTGGTATAAATCGCCGCAGTGCCGGTTGTCTGGCTATAGGTGCAAACGACATGGACATAACT
>JAJXXI010000336.1:505-2868 GCA_021781185.1 bacterium | reverse complement strand
TCCTCCGAAAGGCGACAACGTGAAAAATTTCACAAACTTTTCTTGCGATTTTGACGGACGATTGTTAAAACACGCGCTCAAGTTTGCCGTGAGGCGGACAATTTTTGGTTCGTCGGCTGTTTAATTCTTTTTAGAAGTGATTTTTCCGAAGTGGACAAACAGTTTACCGTTGGCGCTCGGCCTTGCCGCAGTGCTTGTCGGTGGTGCCGTCACGGCGGGCGTGACTTATTATAGCACGCCCAAATACTTCCGGGTGGGCTACCAACCGGTGCAGCCAGTGCCGTTTTCGCACAAGGTTCACGCGGGGCAGCTCGGCTTGGACTGCCGCTACTGCCACAATGGCGTGGAGAAGTCCTGGTTCTCGAATTTGCCCGGCGCGTCCACCTGCATGAACTGCCACAATCAGGTGTTGAAAGACGATCCCCGTCTGGCCATCGTTCGCGAAAGCGCGACCAACAACACGCCGATTCCGTGGGTGCAAATTCATCGCCTGCCGGACTACGCTTATTTCAACCACGAGGTTCACGTCCGGCGCGGCATCAGTTGTGTGGAATGTCACGGCCGGGTGGACCAGATGGACGAGGTTTATCATGCCAAGTCATTGAGCATGAGCTTCTGCCTTGACTGCCATCGCAACCCGGCGGCGCATATCCGGCCGGTGGACGAGGTCACCGACCTAGGCTGGCAGTGGAGCACCAACGCCGCCCAAAATGCGAAAATGCAGGAGACGAACGGGAAAAAGTTTGTTCACGACTGGAAAGTGCAATCATTGCAAAGCTGCTCGGCCTGTCACCGATGAAAAATTTGAATAACCATTCATCCGCGCCTGTCACCGGCCGCCGTTACTGGCGCAGCCTGGACGAGCTGGCGGACACGCCGGAGTTCAAGGACTGGCTGCACCGCGAATTTCCTGCCGGCGCGAGCGAGATGGTCCAGGACGGCCAGAGCCGCCGCCAATTCCTGAAAATCATGTCCGCCTCGTTTGCGTTTGCCGGCGTGGCGACGCTTGGCGCGGGTTGCCGGCGTCCGGTGGAGCATCTTGAGCCGTTTGGCCAGCAGCCGGCGGACTATACGTTTGGCGAACCTCAATATTTTGCGACCGCCATGCCGACGCGCATCGGTGCGATTCCGCTCGTCGTCAAATCCTATGATGGCCGCCCGGTAAAAATCGAAGGCAACGCGCTGTATCCCGGCAGCAACGGCGGCACGGATCGTTACGCGCAGGCTTCCATCCTCAATCTTTACGATCCTGACCGGGCCAAGCGCTTTAGCCACGATGGGAAGTCTGTTTTACGCGGAGAAGCGCTGGATTATCTTGATTTGTTGTCGAGGAAATTTGCGGATAATCAAGGCAACGGTCTGGCCTTTCTGGTGGAAAGCAGCAGTTCGCCTTCCCGTGCGCGCCTGCAAAAAATCATCGCGCAGAAATTTCCGAAAGCGCAGTGGTTTGTAAACGATGCGATTGATTCCGGCATTCATCAGCGCGCGGCGACGCAGGCGTTTGGTCAGCCGGTGAAGCCGGTATTCAATTTCGACAAGGCGAAGGTCATTCTGTCGCTCGACTGTGATTTTCTCGGCGGCGAAGACGACGGTCTTAATCATATCCGCAAATTCTCGGCTGGTCGCAAGGCGGGAGACGGCATGAGCCGGCTTTATGCGTTGGAATCGCTTTTCACGCTCACCGGCGCAAGTGCTGATCATCGGCTGCGCATTCCTGCGAATGGTGTTGGTGAAATGGCTGCACGCGTTTTGAACTTGCTGACGCAGGATGCGATGGGAAGCAAACTTTCCGCAGTCAATGTGTCGGCGGATTCTGAGCGCTGGATTCTCGAATGCGCGAAAGACCTGCTCGCGAACCGCAGCAATGTGCTGGTCGTCGCTGGTCAGCGCCAGCCGGTGGAAGTTCATCTTCTGGCCTATGCCATCAACACGGCTTTGGACAGCATTGGCAAAACGGTCACCCTGCTCAACACCACGGAAAATTCCGGTGTGGATTTGAAACACTTTGATTCCGCCACGACGGACACGCTGGTTGTTCTCGGCGGAAATCCCGCCTACCAATTAAACTGGTCGGCCAAGCAAAAGCCGAAAACGGTCATCCGCCTGGGCTACTACGAAGACGAAACCTCCGGGATCAGTGACTGGCACTTTCCCATGGCGCACTTTCTTGAATCCTGGGGCGATGCCCGGACGACGGACGGGATTGTGGTCCCGGTTCAGCCGCTGATTCAACCGCTGTTTGGCGGCATGACGGAGCTGGAGTTTCTCGCCCGGCTGGCAGGTGAAACGCAGACGAATCCTCATGACATCGCGGTGACAACCTTCGGTGGTTCCGGCGAGGATTGGAAGCAATTTTTATTCAA
>JAJXXI010000336.1:0-495 GCA_021781185.1 bacterium | reverse complement strand
AACGGCTTTGTTGTCGCGAAGCCATCCGAGTTGGATAATGTAAAATTGGTTCAGTCATCCAGCGACTTGAATCAGTTGCTCGCTGCGACCAAAAAACCGGCGGCGTCCGCCAGCAGTCTGGAAGTTGTTTTCTACCGCGATGCCAAAGTGGACGATGGTTTTTATGCCAACAACGGCTGGATGCAGGAGCTGCCGGATCCCGTAACGAAGATTACCTGGGACAACGCAGTGCTCGTCAGCCGCAAGACGGCAGGCGACCTCGGCGTGGCGAACGGCGATGTTGTTGAGATCACTTTGAACGGGCGGAGCGTCAAAGGTCCAATCTGGACGCAGCCTGGCATGGCGGATTATTCGCTCGGCCTCGCCCTCGGTTACGGGCGCGAGCGGGCAGGGCGCATCGGCAACGATGTTGGATTCAATGCCTACAAAATTTTCTCCGGAAAATATGTCGAGACTGGCGCGAGTATTCGCAAGACGGGCCAGACTTATGTGATC
>JAJXXI010000509.1 GCA_021781185.1 bacterium | reverse complement strand
ACCGGGATGACCTGCAACCCACTGACCACGGCGGCTTCGGCGGCATTCTCCACCGGCACAAGAATGCCGGTCTTGCCGTCCGCCTTGGCGCGCAAGGCGATGGGCAGCACACCTTTTACCGAACGCACACCGCCGGTCAGCGCGAGCTCGCCGACGATGATAAAATTATCGAGCTGATCGGTTTCAATCTGTTCGCTCGCCGCCAGCATGCCCATGGCGATGGGCAGATCGAAGCTCGGGCCTTCCTTTTTGACATCGGCCGGAGCGAGATTGATCGTCGTCTTGCCCATGGGAAACTTGTAGCCGGAATTGGCCAGCGCCGTGGAAACCCGGTCCTTGGACTCCTTCACCGCCGCGTCGGGAAGCCCCACGAGTGCGATGAAGGTGTCGCCGTAGCCACAATTGACTTCAACTTCCACCGCGAACGCGTCAATGCCGTTGACGGCCGCCGAACTGACCCGTGATAGCATGGAAGCATGTTTTCTGAACGGCCGGCGAAGTTCAACCGGTTTTTTCCGGCGTCATAAAAATGGCAATTTTGGTGGGGCCATCCGGCTCGCTATGCGCCAGGTTAAACTAGCTGGCGAAGCGGTCATTGTCTTTATGCACGAATTCGGCATCATGCAGTCCACATTGGAAATCGCCGCGCAAAAAACGCGGGCGGCGGGTGCCACGCAGATTCACCGGCTCAAGCTGCGCGTCGGCAAACTGTCCGGCGTGGTGCCCGAGGCGCTGCGGTTTGCCTTTGAAGGGCTCAAGCCGGAATCCATCGCCGCCGGGGCGGCCTTGGAAATCGAGGAAACGCCCGCCATCTGCTGGTGCCCGGACTGCCGGGCGGAATTTGAAGCAATGGATTTGAAATACGAGTGTCCGCGCTGCCGGCAACCCAGCGGCGACTTGCGCAGCGGACGCGAACTGGATCTGGCGTCGCTGGAGATTTCATAAACTTTTTATGTGCCAAGAATGCGGATGCTCCCAGCCCGGCCCCTACACGGTGGACGGCAAGCCAGTTGAGGCCCATGCCCACACGCATACTCACACTTTGGCGGACGGCTCTGTGGTGACCCATGCCCATGATCACGGACATGGACATCAGCACGAACATCCTCACGCGCACCCGCACCAGATTCTGAATCTCAACGCCGGCATCCTGAACGCGAACGACCGGCTGGCCGAACAGAACCGGGGCGCATTTCGCGCCCTGAATTTGCTCTCGATGAATGTGGTCTCCTCGCCCGGTTCCGGCAAAACTACGCTGCTGCAAAAGACCATCAACGAATTGAAAGGGCGTCTGCGCTGCGGTGTCATCGTCGGCGACCTCGCCACGGATAATGACGCCGCCCGGCTCCGCACCACCGGTGCCGCCGTCGTGCAGATTGCCACGGGCACGCTCTGCCATCTCGAAGCCGGCATGGTGGCCGAGGCGATGAAACAGCTCGACCTGCGCGTGCTCGACCTGCTCATCATCGAAAACGTCGGCAACCTCGTCTGTCCCGCGTCCTTTGACTTGGGCGAATCGTTGCGCGTGGTGCTGCATTCCGTGACCGAGGGCGAGGACAAGCCGCTGAAATATCCGCCCATGTTCCAGTCGGCCGACGTCGTCATCGTCACCAAAACGGACATGGCTGACGCTGCGGGATTTGATCGCGAGCTTGCCTTGAAGAACATCCGGCAGGCCGCCCCGCGTGCCCGGATTTTTGAACTTTCCTCCCGCACCGGCGACGGCGTAGCAGCCTGGTGCGATTATCTGGCGGCCCTGAAAACGGAAGCCGGACGGTCGTGATGGGAATACCCCCCAAGCGGCAGCGCGTCACGCGGGTTCTAAATTGAAACGGGCAGTTGTTTTCGCCCGTTGGCGGCAAGGCTCCCGCCAAGGCATCAGCTTTGCAGCCATTCCTTCAACTGCCCGACGGCGGACTCGGCCTGCGCCTCCAACTCCTCCAACGAAACCCCCGCGCGATGCGTGTTGGCGTTGGCGGCAGCCTCTTCCAAGGCGAGGAAATGCTCCGTCAATGACTGAAAACCAAAGATGATGAACAGGCCTTTGAGCGAATGCGCGGCGCGTTTCAAATCCGGCCATTGCGCGGTTTCGTGCAGACGATGCATTTCCGTGAGGCGGTCAGGCAGATCGTCAAGAAAATCGGTCACCATCTCGATCACCGCAGGGCGATTCAGTTCATGGGTCAATTGCTCCAGCCGCGAGGCATCGAATTTGCCGGCGGGGACGGCCCGGACGGGCACGGCGGCCAGCAGTGCCTGATAAAGCTGCTGGGATGTAAACGGCTTGGAAATATAGTCGTTCATGCCGGCGGCCAGGCAGCGCTCACGCTCGCCGGCCAGGGCGTTGGCAGTGATGGCGATGATGCGGACGGGCTGCTCCACCTTGTTCTCCATTTCAATGTGGCGGATGGCGGCGGTGGCTTCGTGCCCATCCATCTCAGGCATGTTGCAGTCCATGAGAATGGCGTCGAACCCGCCGGGTTTAAACTTCTCCACGGCCTCGCGACCGTTCTCGGCCCATTCGGCCTGGGCGCCGAACGTCTCGAGCATCATCTGGCACAGGCGGCGGTTGAAGGGATGATCCTCGGCGGCCAGAATGCGGAGCTTGGAAATGGGCGTGCGCTTCGCGGCGGCGGCCTCACGACGGATGAGTTGGGTGTCGCGCGTATCGCCGGGCAGCCGCAGCGGGCTGGTTGTCTGGTCCGGTTTCTGCCCGGTGACGGCGGCCACCAGCGCTTCAAACAGCGGCTGCTCGCGAACGGGCTTGAGCAGGACCTTGTAAAACAAGTTCAAATCATCCTCCTCGCCGGCGAGCGTGGCGGCCGGGCCGGCGAGAAAGAGGCATTTGATGCGGACGCGGTTTTCGGCCAGT
>JAJXXI010000693.1 GCA_021781185.1 bacterium | reverse complement strand
GATTGAAATACTGCCAGCCGAGAATGCCGTCCATGACCACCAGGCCAAGTTCGTCACAGGCCTCCAAAAACGCCGGCGACTGCGGGTAATGAGACAGGCGGACGTAATCGAAGCCCGCCTCCTTGATCTTCAACGCGTCGCGATACTGCGCGGCGTCCGAAAGCGCGTTGCCGATGAAAGGGTATTCCTGATGCCGGTTGCAGCCACGCAGGAACATCTTTTCGCCGTTGATGAAAAATCCATCCTTCGTGATTTCAATGCGCCGGATGCCGATGCGGGTTTGAGCCGTGTCCACGGCCCGTTTGTGTTCCACCACTGCCGAATGCACGGAATACAGGCAGGGCGAGTCCGGCGACCAAAGCTTGGGATTTTTTACCGAAATGTCCTGGGTGAATTCCTGTTCCGCGCCGGCGGCGAGAGTGGCGGACGATTCCGCCGTCGCCACGGTTTTCCCCGTGGCATCCAGCAGCGTGGTGCGCAGCAAGAAGCTGCGCGCGGTGTTGCTGTCGTTTTGGACCTGGGTTTTGACCCGGACCGTGGCGGCGGATGTGGACACGGACGGAAAAGTCACGAACACGCCGCCACCGGCGACCGTGTCCGCCAGGATCGGATCGGTGATGTGCAGCTTGTCCTGGATGATGAGATGGGCGTCGCGGTAAAGGCCGCCGTATAGATTGAAATCGAGATCGGCCAGCGGCTTCGGGCCGGTGATCGGGTTGTCCCGGTTGTCCAGCCGGACGGCGACGACATTGGTTTCGCCCGGACGGACCAGCCGGGAAATGTTCATGACATAAGGCAGATAACCGCCCATGAATTTTCCCGCCGGCCGGCCGTTCACCCAGATTTTCGCGGTGTTCATCGCGCCATCGAAACGGAGAAAGATGTCCTTGCCGGCGGCGGAGGCCGGGAGATCAAATGTTTTGCGATACCAACAAACGCCCTGCCACTGGCGCGGCTCATGACCGTCGGCCAGCGGTTCAATGTGCGCGGTGTGCGGCAAGGTCACGGCTGCCCAGGCGTGATCGTCATAGCCGGGAACCGGCGCATTGCCGGCATCTTCGCGAAGGAAACGCCAGCCGCTGTTAAACGACAGTGGTCCGGCGCAGGCGGTGGCGGCCGCCCACGCGCCGCATAGGGCGAGGATGAATGTCAGGAGAAACGACCGGTTGGTTTTTGGAGAGTCCACGGGAAAGGTCAATTGGATTGCAGGCGGTAAAAATGGCTGGAACTCGATTCCATCGGCAGGGCCGTATTGAAAACCGTGTTGGTGTTCTGGACGGGATTGGTCACCTGCAGCCAGACGGCCCCGGGCGACAGGCTGGTGGTGGTGGTCAGCGACAGGCCGGCTCCGCTCAAGGGCCATTGCACCTCCAGATGGGCGCCATTCAGATCCGCGTTCAGCCGCAGCGGCGCGACCATTTGTCCATAGGCGCCGGCGGCCGGCAGCACATTGCCCTGCGCATCGAAAAACGACGTGGTGTTGAACCCGGCCTCGTTGACGCCTTTTAATTTTTGATACTCGGTTCCCCACCAGAAAACTCCCGCGCCCAATCCATCCGGCACACGCTTCACCACCTGGGCAAGCGCGGCGACAAATTGCACCTGGCCGTTGGTGGTGCCGGGCAGGCCGTAAATATTCGTCGTCCAATATGAATTGGTCCAGGGAAACGCCGTTTCCGCAACCATCACCGGTTTGCCGTAACGCCGGGCGGCATTGGTCAGGCAGTTCGCCAGATCGCCCAGCGGGCCGTGCCAGAACGGATAATAGCTTTCGCCGATGATGTCGAACCGGACCTGCTGGGTCCGGATCAGGTTGTCGAAATACCATTTGGTGGTGTCCCAGTCGCCGCCCCGGTCAATGTGAACGACGATTTTGGGCGGGTGGGTGCCGGCGGCATCGTGGATGCCCTGGATGGCCGCGTTCAACAGTTGCGCCAGTTGCGACCATTGAACGACGGCGTTGGTGCCGGGCACCGCACCGAACGGCCACAAAAGGCCGCCGGTGATTTCATTGCCAATCTGCACGTAATCCGGCGGCGCGCCGGCCGCCACGAAGGCCGCGAGGCAATTGCTGTTGTAACGGCGCATCTGCTGCACGAGCTGGGCGAAATCCAACCTGCTCCACGCGGCGGGCATGGTCTGATGGGCCGGATCCGCCCACGTGTCCGAGTAATGAAAATCCAGCATGAACTGCAGGCCGGCGTTTTTCACCCGCACCGCCAGCGGCACGGTGTAATCGAGATTATTGATGAAATTGTAAGGATTGGTCCGGGCCTGGGCGTCGCTGCTGGTGAACAGCCGGAGCCGCACACAATTGATCCCGTGATTTTTCAGAATCGCCAGCGCGTCCTGCGCCTGTCCGTTGTCCCTGTAGGCAATGCCGTTTGATTCAAAAAACGGCAGCAACGAAAAATCCACCCCGGCGATGAAGTTGGTGGCGAAGAAGGCCGGCGCGTTCGACACATTATTGAAATACACCGGCGGCAAGGCCTGGTCGGCGGTGGTGACTTGAACAAAACGGTTGTCGCCGGTTTCCCAAACCGACTGGCCGGACGGACTGTTGCCGCCGGGGTTGATGATGAACTTGTAATGCTCGTAATCGCCCGGGGCGACGCGGTTGCTGAACGTGCCGGTGTAAATGTCCGGCGCATTCGGCGTCGCCGTCAGCGTGGAGGTGGTGGTCCAGTTCGTCGTCGTAAAAGTGCCGGAAACCACCACGGTGTCGCCGCCCGCCGGATTAAAATTTCCCAGCGCCCGCTGCCGGCTCAGGTCCACCTGATAGGTGATCTGATTGGCCAGGACCCCCGAGACAAACGCAGACAACAGTCCGGCCGAAAGCCAGGACAGCAAGCCCGGGCGGGAAAGACGGAAACCA
>JAJXXI010000416.1 GCA_021781185.1 bacterium | reverse complement strand
ATGCAGTTCGCTCTGAATGAAATCCAGCACGCGGCGTTGGGCTTTGGTCGGATCGGTCACACAGTATCCACATGGATACTATCCGAGGCAAAACCTGTCAAAGCGCGGCTTGAGCTTTAATCGTAAAGGGCTACTTCGCGGCAGAAAGCAATTTCAGCAACCCAGGAAAGCGTTTATCCAGCTCGGCCCGCCGCACAGAAGTCATGCATTTGGTGCCATCCATCTCCGTGAAAATGATGCCGGCGGCCCGCAGCACCTCGAAGTGATGCGACCGCGTCGCCTTCGCAACGTCCAATTCAACCTCGTTGCAGGCCAGCGCGCGCCCCTTGCTTTCGAGCAATTGGCGGACAATGGCCAGCCGGCAAGGGTCGGACAGCGCCTGCATCACTGCAGGTAGCTCCACATCGCGCATCACCGGGTGGACATAAGTCTTCACGGGGACACCATGCCATCAATCGGATAGTTCGACAATCATCGAATTATTTTTGACATCGCCGGCCACCGGCGTTAAGTTCGACGCACATCGAACCATAGCGATGGTGAGAAACAATTCATTCGACACACTTTAACCTAAAATATGCCTACCCTATTTGCCCCCGTCCGCATCGGTGCCTGGAACCTGCCCAACCGTATCGTCTTCGCTCCGCTCACCCGCGCCCGAGCCGGTGCGGAGCGCATCCCCAACGCGCTGATGGCCGAATACTACGCCCAGCGCGCTGCGGTTGGCTTGATCATCTCCGAAGCGACCTCGGTCACCCCGATGGGCGTGGGTTACGCCGACACGCCGGGCATCTGGTCCGCCGCGCAAGTGGAGGGCTGGAAGCTCATCACGGATGCGGTGCATAAAGCCGGCGGGCGCATGGTGCTCCAGCTCTGGCATGTCGGCCGCATTTCCGACCCAATGTTCTTGAATGGCGCGTTGCCGGTCGCCCCGAGCGCCATCGCGGCGGCAGGTCACGTCAGCCTGGTTCGTCCGCTAAAACCATTCGTCACGCCCCGGGCGCTCGCGCTGGAAGAAATTCCCGGCATCATCGAGGCCTATCGCGTCGGCGCGGAAAACGCCAAGAAGGCGGGCTTTGACGGCGTGGAAATTCATGGAGCCAACGGCTATCTGCTTGATCAATTTCTCCAAGATAAAACCAACCATCGCACGGACATTTACGGCGGCCCCATCGAAAACCGGGCCCGCCTCATGCTGGAAGTCACCGACGCGGTGATCTCCGTTTGGGGTGCGGACCGCGTGGGCATGCATCTGGCTCCGCGCGGTGATGCCCACGACATGGGCGATTCCAATCCGCTGGCCACGTTTAGATATGTGGCGCGTGAATTGGGCAAACGACGCATTGCCTTTATCTGCGCCCGTGAATCACTTGGCGATAATCGCATCGGACCGCAATTGAAGACGGCTTTCGGCGGCAGTTACATTGCCAACGAAGGTTTCACCCAGGAGACGGCCAATCAAGTGTTGGCTGCCGGCGAAGCCGACGCCGTTGCGTTTGGCGTCCCACTGCTCGCGAATCCAGATCTGCCGGCGCGGTTCCGGAAAAATGCTCCGCTCAACACGCCGGATCAATCCACCTTCTACGCCTCCGGGCCCAAGGGCTACACCGATTATCCGGTGTTGCCGCAAACCACTTGATGAAGCTGGATTCAAATATCGTGCTTTCGGCGCTGGATCTCGCTGCGGTCCGCGAGGGCGGCACGGTGACGGAGAGTTTCACCAATACGGTCAAGCTCGCGCAGGCGGCGGAGGCTTGGGGTTACCGGCGCTTCTGGCTGGCGGAACATCACAACATGCCCGGCATCGCAAGTGCGGCCACTTCGGTCCTGATCGGCCATGTGGCCGGTGCCACTAACACCATTCGTGTGGGTTCCGGCGGCGTGATGCTGCCGAACCATTCGCCCCTCGTGATCGCGGAACAATTCGGCACCCTCGAAGCCCTTTATCCCGGCCGGATTGATCTGGGGCTGGGGCGCGCGGCGGGTTGCGACACGTTCACCGCGCAACTGTTGAACCGCAATCCCAGCGCGGGCGATCAGTTCCCGGAACAGTTGGAAATGCTGCGGCACTTGCTCGGTCCGGTGGCGCCGAACCAGCGTGTTCAAGCCGTGCCGGGCGGCAATATAAACGTGCCCATCTGGCTGCTGGGTTCGAGCACGTTCAGCGCGCATCTGGCGGCGACGCTGGGTTTGCCGTTTGCCTTCGCCGGCCAATTCGCTCCACAAATGATGTTGGAAGCGATTCAGCTCTACCGGGAATACTTCACCCCCTCGGCCGCGCTATCCCAGCCCTATGTAATGGTCGGGCTACCGGTGCTGGCTGCGGACTCAGACGAGCACGCCGAACATCTGGCGACGGCCGCCCGACAACGGATTCTGCGACTGATTCGCGGACAGCCCATTTTCACGCCGCCGCCGGTGGCCAGCATGGACAGTCTTTGGAACGCTGCTGAGCAACGCGCCGTGGAAACCCATCTGGGTGCCGCCGTGATTGGCGGGCCAAAGACCGTGGAGCGCAAGCTGCGGGAATTCCGGGAACTGACCCAGGCGGATGAACTGATTTTACATTCGGATTTTTATCGGGTGGAAGACCGGTTGCACTCGTATGAAATTGTCGCCGATTTGTTTTTAAGGCCAGCCCGGTAACCTAGTCTGCTGTCCTTGAAGTGTCTGCCATTATTTCTCCGAGTTTAGCGCGGGCGCGGGTGATTTTTTTCAGGATGGCGGCCCCCTTGGCACGCCAGACGTAGCGCTGCGGTTGGCGGTTACGCTCGGTCAACCAGCCTTGAATGGCGCGCACCAACTCCGACACGCTTTGGAAACTGCCCTCGCGAATCACCTCCTCGGTGAGGTCGCGGAAAAAACGTTCGACCAAG
>JAJXXI010000268.1 GCA_021781185.1 bacterium | reverse complement strand
CTCTGCGTGCGGATGTCCACCACGCCCGCCGTGCGAAAGCCGTATTGCGCCGGGAGCGAACCGGTGATGAGTTGCAGGCTGTCCACAAAGCGCGGATCCAGTTCCAACCCAAAGCCGCTGATGCCTTCCGGCAGCAGCACGTCGTTGATGCGGTATTGCAGGTTGGCATGTTCGCCGCGCACATGCAGGTCGCCATTCACCGCCGAATCCTGCGCCACGCCCGGCGACCGGAGGACGATCTGGTTGAGCGGCGCGTTGTCGCCTTGCGACTGCGACGCGATTTGCGCCCGCGTGTGCGTGTAAGCCGTCGCGCCCAGATTCGGCACGATCTGGCTGCGCGCCTGGTCCAACTGGCCGATGACGGTGATGTTGCCCAACTCCGTCACATTCGTCGAAGTATTGTCAACCGCGACGCTGTTCATCTGCGCCAGCGCGGTTCCACCGCATGACATGACCACCAGGGAAATAACGGACCAATTGATTTCTCGACTGCGACTTAAAATTTTCTGCGCTTCCAAAAATTTCATAAATACAAACTAGTAGAATTACGAATGACTCCGCGAATAATTGCATATTCACGGCCAGCCTTGACGCCACGCGGCGCAAGACAGGTTTTATTCAAGGGAAAACAATTTCAGACGGAGCAATCCGCCCAAAACAACAATTAGGAAATTGCGGGAAGAACCGGCGGAGCGCGGCCGGCGGGAAGATTTTCGATGGTCGAAGCAGAAAACGAAACGACAGCCAGCAAGGTGATGGCGATGGGAACCGTGGCGGCTGGCACCGGAACCTCAATGGAAGCCGACTCCACCTTGCCATGGGCGAACAAACCAACGGCGCAATGATGGCCGGGCTCATCCGCGTCATGATGGATCAGTTCGTGCAGCGCCGGACAGGCCACCATGGCGTCCAGCAGCAGGATCAGCGCGACCAGCAACGAGGCGATGATCGCCTGGCCGTGCCGGTTCAAATGTCGAATTGCCAATTGCAAATGGTTTGCTTCTAGCAAAGTGCGCGCTGAATGCAAGCTATTATCGAATTAAATGCCCACCAGTGCCGCGCCCAACACGCCGGCAGAATCACCCAGTTGATGTTTCACAATGGGCGTTTCCAATTCATCGGTGAAAACATATTTCTTCACCGCCGCCACGCCTTCGTGATAGACCGCCTTGAAATTGGAGACGCCGCCGCCGATGACCACGATGTCGGGATCCAGAACATCTATCAAGTTCGCCATCGCCCGGCCGAAGCGATCGAAAAACGTCTGCATGAACTCCACCGCCTGCGGTTCGCCGGCAAAATACGCCGCCTCCACTTCTTTGAGCGGCCGGTGCCGGCCATATTTTTCCACGTAACGCCGTTCCAAACCGCTGCCGCTGATGAACGTCTCCGCGCAGCCTTTCTGACCGCAGTAACAAAGCGGACCGTTGGGATCAATGCACATGTGGCCCCACTCGCCCGCAATGGCTTGGGCGCCGGTGAAGACCTCGCCCTTGTAAACAATGCCGCCACCGCAACCTGTGCCCAGGATGACACCGAAAACCAGTTTCCGGCCCTTGCCCGCGCCCAGCAACGCCTCGGCCATGGCGAAACAATTGGCATCGTTCTGAATTTCAATCTTGCGACCGAGCAGCTTTTCCAAATCCGCCTTCACGTGCTGGCCGTTCATGCACACCGTGTTGGAATTTTTCAGCCGGCCGGTGCGCGGCGACAATGCGCCGGGCGTGCCGATGCCAAAAGTGGTGGACTGGCCGGGCACGGTGGCAACGAGGTCGTCGTGCAGAGATTTGAGCCGGTGCAGGATGTGCTGGTAGCCGTGCTCGCGCTCCGTGGGAATGCGTTTGCGGATGAGTTCTTTGCCGCCGGCGTCGAGAACCACGCCTTCGATTTTCGTGCCGCCCAAATCAATGCCGATGCGATACATAATTCAGTCCGGCGAAGGATGGAGAGGCAGGATCAAAAAAACAAGCGCAGCCATCCGCCGGATGGACACCCCGTCCGTCCGCTTTCGCGCAAACGAAACTTGCCTTGAACGCGACAGCACCTAGGATTCACGGAGCGCGAATTACTTTTGCATGATCCGGTCATTTGCATTCACCACGCAGGGCAAGCTGAATATGAAGGATATCGAACCTTTCCTGATGCCGACGCTGCTGGCGGACACGAACCTTTTCCTGTGGGTGGACCTCGAAAAACCAACGCAGCAAGAATGGAAGGAGGTGCTGGAGATGATTTTCCATTTTCATCCGCTGTCCATCGAGGACTGCGTGCAGCCCAGCCCGTCGCCGAAGGTCGAGGAGTATTCGCCGAAGGAGGACGACCGCTTCACGCCGTATCTGTTCATGGTCATCCACGCGGTGGACTACAGCCGCAAGGACGGGTGTTTCGGCACAAGCGAGCTGAATTTCTTTCTCGGCAAAAACTTTCTGGTGACCTACCACGAGGAGCCGCTGACGAGCGTCTCGCAGGTGGTGGAGCGCGCGGTCAACGGCACGATGGGCATTGCGCGCGCCCCCGACCGGGTGGCGCATTCGCTGCTCGACACGCTCGTGGACAACTACAAGCCGGCGCTGGACGAACTCGGTCTGGAGATCGCCGAACTGGAACAGCAGGCGCTGCAAAAGCCCAGCAAGGAGACGCTCAACAAGATTTTGCAGGTGAAAAAGGAGGTCGTGCATCTGCGGCAGATCATCGGGCCTCAGCGCGAGGTTTTGGGAAAGTTCGCCGCCGGCGAATTCAAGCTCGTGCGCCCGCATCTCGTGCCGTATTTCCGGGATGTTTATGACGCGCTGTTCCACATCGGCGAACTGGCGCAGAGCTACACGGATTCGCTCACGGGCATTTTGCAGGTGTATCTCAACATGTCGTCCAACCAGACCG
>JAJXXI010000245.1 GCA_021781185.1 bacterium | reverse complement strand
CCGGTCGCCGCCGTCTCATGGCGCTCGAAGTCGCCCGCCGCAACCATGACTGGTCCCAAGTCTGGCAGCTAAATTAAGAACAGTGTCAAGATGCACCCCCTGCACGCCAGGATGAAAATCATTCCTTGCGCTGGGCGCCCGACCTGGCAATATTCCGTTCCACTCTGGATCGCGGGGTGGAGCAGCCCGGTAGCTCGTCAGGCTCATAACCTGAAGGTCGCTGGTTCAAATCCAGCCCCCGCAACCAATTTACGGCCTTGAGACCCCATCTCAGGGCCGTTTTTATTGGGTTTTTTGCACATTTCCCACTTTGGAGGATTTTTGGCCGCGCATGACGGACAGCCTTGAAATCGCTGGACAGTTTACCACACAAACCACACACCCACCACACGTCCGCTCGTCAGGACCTGCCTGAAGGTCCAAGTCTAAGTCCGTTTACCACACAGATACCACACATTTTCTCCCGCCAGGCTGTAGCCTGAGGGCGTAACTCTCCGGTTTCCCGCAAGGGCACCGGAGAGTTTTTTTCATTGGTGACAGGTTTTGTCACCCCACGTCGGGTGAAGTGGTGAGGTGGTCTTGCCACGGGTGAAAACACTCGACATGGCTTCGAACTACAGATTGAAAGCGGCGCGGTTCCTCAAAGGACTCACGCAACTCCAGCTCGCCGATAAGGTCGGCGCCAAGGAAATCGACATCTCCCGCATGGAGACAGGCCGCGCCCGGCCTGATGCGGACACCAAGCGCCGGATCGCCGAGATCCTGCAGAAGCCAGCGTTCGAACTCTTCGACTGCTGAGGCATCCCACGAGCACGCCCAATCCCAATGAACGGCTCATGCGCTTCCTGCAAGCAACGCCGGAACAGCAGGCCGCCATCGACCGCATCCTCGACGGAAAGACGGACCCGGAACCGAAGCCCCGCACGGGGCCCCTGCTTCTGGGCATGGGGCCGGCGGCGAAGCTCCTCGGCGTCTCGCGCGACACGCTCTACCGGATGCTCTAGGCCGGGCACTTGTCGCGCGTGGAAATTCTGCCCGGCTCCTTCCGCGTCCGGTGCGAGGATGTCGAGGCGATTGCAGGAGGGCCAGCGCAATGAAACGCCGTCCACAAGTCATCCACCTGGACCCGCTGCGCAAGGCGTCCTGCTTTTCACCAAGGCGCAAATGGCCGCCGCGATGCAAGTCTCGCTCCGGTGCCTGACGGGCATGATGAATCGGGGAGAAATCAGCTACCTGAAAATAAACGGCCGTATTGTCCGTTCCCGGCCCGAGGACGCGCTGCGGCGTTTGAATGAAAAGACGTTGGTGTGCAACGACACCACCGCGGAGGGCGGCGCGTGAACTCGAAACGCAAGGGCAAGGTCGGCGAGCGCGAGTTTGCAGCGCTGTTGCGCGAGCACGGATTCGACGCGCGACGCGGCGTTCAATTTTCAGGTGGCGCGGACAGTCCCGACGTGGTGAGCGACGCGCTCGCGTGGCTTCACATCGAAGTGAAACGCACCCAGGCGTTGAACCTCGCCTTCTGCCTGCGCTCAGGCGGAAGGCGACTGCGGGCGGGAGCCCCCCTCTGGCCACAAGAAGGCGTGGATCATCGCGCACCGGCGCAACCACGCGCCGTGGCTCATCACCATGCGCGCCGAAACCTTCTTCAATTTCCTTCGCGGTGTGTTGCCGCCGGAGGAGTTCACAAACAGCAACCAAACGACACGGAGTCACAATAATGAACAACCTAAGACCGATCCCGGAGCACTTCGTCACGCGTTTGGCGGGGAGTGCATTGGCCCGGCGTCGGACCCGCGCGCTCAATCCAGTTGCCCCTCGCGTCGCGGAGGCGTAGAACCGCTCCCGTGAATGGTCGCCAACCGCTTGTCTCTGGCTTGGGTGTTTGTCCCGGCAAGACCGGGTAAGCCGGCCGAATCAGCATCGTCCATGTTCTTCTACCTCGCTCTGATCGCGTGGCTCGGCGGCGTCGTGGTTTCCTTCGCCAACGGCAACCGTCGCTTGCCTGCCGTTGTGTTGCTGCTCGGCTTGGTGCTGCTCGCTTTGACGCTTGCGGGGAAGGCGGGCTATTTCGGCCTGGCGGGGATCGCCTTCCTGGCCGCCCTCATCTGGGTGGCCAACAAGGCGGACACGACCTATTGACTTCTGCATAATACGGTGAGTTTTTCACCCCAATTCGGCTTGCTTCCAGAAAGCGGCGACCAGCTTGGGGCGGCGGCGGATGTTCCGCAGTTGGCGGCGGCCAAACGCGCCGCGTTGGGCGATGTCCTGGGCGGTGAAGTTGGGCAGCCGATGCTGCTTGAAATAGCCCCAGACATATTCGGTGGGATTGAGTTCGGGCGCGTAAGCCGGAAGCGCGGCGGCATCAATGCGCCCTTGGAGGCTTTCCAGGTATTCCCGAACGAGCCGGCGGCGGTGGATCATGGCCCCGTCCCAGATGACCAGCAGTTTGCCGGGCAGTTGGCGCTGGAGGTGTTTGAGAAACTCGATGACCTGCGGACTTTTGATGGCCCCCGGGTAAAACTGGAAATAGAAATTCCCGACCGTGATCCCGCCGATGACCGAAAGCTGCTTCCAGTTGAAGTCAAATTCCAGCACCGGGGTCTTCCCGCGCGGCGCCCAAGTGCGCACCCGGTGCGGTTTCTGGCTCAGGCCACTTTCATCAATGCAGACAATGATTCGGTCTTCGATCAGGGCTTTTTTTTAAGGCGCGGCCAGGTGGCCTGCTTCCAGCGCCGGATGGCGGGCTCATCGCGCTGGCAACAGGCAACCGGGCCGCGCCTTAAAAAAGGTTCTCTGACGTTTTCGGTGGGGGCTATCAAGCGGGAAGGCGGAGTTTGCCGGCGACCAGGTAGAGCATGGTGCGCAGATATTCGAAACTGCGAAAGC